>CAYVIQ010000024.1:0-6598 GCA_964451595.1 Candidatus Woesearchaeota archaeon | reverse complement strand
ATTCGCTTCATTAACTTCCTTTCCTGCTTTGTGCAGTAAAAGTGCCGCATAGATGTATTCCATTTTTAATTTCCTCCCTCCATTTTATTTTGGAGAGTTCGAGTAGCTATCTTTTCTAGTGATTCTGTGAACGATTTTTGAAGAGACTCTTTAATGCTTTCCAAATCTTTACCATAGATTAATATTCCTAATTTTTGACTATATGCATAATATTCTTCTCCTGGAGAAGGCTCTCCTCCATTCATTTCTCCTAGATTCTCGCACAAAGTAGTCCTCCCTAAAAAAGCAAAATCATATTTCTCTAATATTCTGCCACTCATTTTATCCAAATAAAGCACTAAGTCCAGCACCTGCATCAGCCTTAGGCTCCTCCTTTTCTTCTTTCTTCTCCTCTTTAGCTTCTTCTGTTGAAGTTTCAGCAACAATTTCTTCATCTGGCTCACCAGTCATGATTTTATTTATCTTTCTAGCTTGTCTTCCAGCTTTCCCAATCATAACTTTAATCGTGTCCGTTGAAATGTATCCAATATCTACAGCGAATGGTAACGCTTTTCCGAATGCGTACTTCAATTCATTTAAAGTTCCTTCAGGGTCAATATTTATTTCAGCATAGAATGATTTTGTTTCATTATCGAAAGCACAAACTGGAATAAATCCTATCGAAAATGGTTTTATATCCAACTTACTCATGATGTCAGCAGCTTTCTGAGAAATTGATTTTCCTTTTTCTACAATAACTTTACTTTCTTTAATTGTTAATTTTCCCCCTTCAACCTGAACTTGCAAACCTACAGCCCCTAATTCTGAAATCGCTGGTCCTGGAACTAAATCTGTAGGTCCCGCTTGAATTTCAATATCTTCTGGAGCTTCTTGCCCAACTTTCGCTTTAGCAGGAGTTTTACTTTTCAAGAGTTCTCCAGCAAGTTCAAAAGAATCCATATCTGAGAATAAAAGTGCAAAACTATCCCCAATTTTATTTTCCAGACTTTTTAACTCATTGCTCTTAGTTTGATCAATCGCCCTAAAAATTAAATTTTTCTTTGGAACCTTAACAATAGCCTTTCCTCTTAAACTTTTAACAATTTCTTGAAATTGCGAACCGGGAATATTTTTTATTGAAGCAACTAAAATTGTTTTCTTGTTTTTAATTAAATCTGAGAGCTCAGCTACAGTTTTCTTCTTAAATTCTGGAATTTGCGCAACAACTTTTTTTTCTGTCATTTTATCTAACCCCAATCTTAACTGGCTTTGTCATTGTAAATTTAATTTCAATATTCTTAACATTCTCTTTATCACGAGGAAGATTCTTCAAAACCTCATAATAGATAGCAGAAATATTTTCAACGATATCTTCGTCTTTCATACTTTGTTTTCCAACTGGGATCTTTATACTTGATTCTTTTGTTCTTATTTTCACACTTGTATTAATCTTCTTTTTCAATTCTTCAATGGTTTTATCGTCGGCGTTAAGTATAATCCCTAATTGAGGAGAAGGCATTTTTCCTGCTGGTCCCAAAACTCTACCAAATGTAGCTGCAACTTTAGGCATTAAACTTCCCTGAGCAATAAAAAAGTCATACTTCTTAACAAGATTCTTAACTTCTTTTTTCCCGCCAAATTTTTTGAATTCAGCTAAAGTAATTGAATCTATATTTGGATTCTTAGCTTCAAGAAAACCAGCAATTTTTTTATCTTTAACCTTGTGAGGAACATTTACAACAGTGTTTAACTGATTTCGTTTCAAATCAAACTTTTGTAAATTAATAATTAACTCTACTGTCTGGTCAAACTTTCTTTCTTTGCTCTTTCGCAATTCTTCCAACGCACTCTTGAATTTATCTTCTAATTCTGCCATTTTCAGTTTTAACCTCCCACATTATTCGCCACGAACATAGATCATATTCCGCAACGATATGGTTCAATCGGCTAATTTCTTGAGAGAATTTGGGTTTATAAATTATTTGGTTATCATTCTATCGGTTGGAATTCAGAGAAAATTTTAGTTTATAAAATGTTCGGTTATGTTTGAGTATAGAAATTGTTAAAAACTTGAATGGATTTTTTTTTAAATGAGTTTTTTAATAAAAGAGTATAAAATTCCTCTTCTAGGAAAAGTTGAATTGTTAGGGGGAACTGGTTATAACAAAAGTTTTTATGGAGAGTATTATGCCCAAAACAAAAAACTTGGACACGGTTTTGTTAAGGGTTGTAATTCCACCGAAGAATTACAAACTAAAGTAATGGAAGAAATAAAAGAATATTTCAATCAACAAAAAACAATCTTGGAATTAGCAATAGAATCCAAGAAAGAAAAATTAAACAAATTAGAAGGAAATCTCCTTGATATCGACGAAGAAATTGAAAATAATTCTTTCGAATGGCTTGAACAATATCAGACAGATAATTGTCTTCAACGTGAGTATCAAGAAGTAGAAAAACAAAAACAAAAATAAAATGGAACTAATAGCATTATTATCAAAAGGTGAAGGAACTTGGGCACAAATCTCCGGTTTAATGAAATACGGAGAATGGGATAAGATTATTCTTATCGGCGACGACTTCGCAAAAGATTTTACTCATGAAAAGAAATTTGAATTTGTGAAAGTTGATCTGAACAAAAAACTTGTTGAACTAAAAGAAGAATTTTCAAAAAAACTTAAGGACAAATTTGAAGGGATGGAAGTTGCTTGTTCACTTGCATCTGGCGATGGAAAAGAACACATGGCTTTAATTTCCGCATTAATTTCTGTCCCAGTCGGAATCCGTTTTACAGCTTTAACAAAAGAAGGTGTTGTTTATTTGTAAAATGAAAAAAGAAAAAAATCAAAATTTTTATGTAACTCATTATTATACTCGACCTTTTGAAATAATTGGGTGGTCTAAATTAGCATATCTTACTTGTGCAGAAGAGGACTCTGGAAAGGGAATTTATCACAATGGACAAACAATTATTAGGAACATTTCTGAAAAGGTTTTAGATGAGATGGTTGAAGATGGATTTTTAACAAAATTACTTTCTCCAGAACCAATTTCTGAAAATCAAGGTTTATGGTTAACAGAAAATTCGGAAGTTTACCTTGCGGATAAAAAGAATCCTAGGGGAGATAATTCTAAAAAGCTTCTTGGAATTGAAGAAATTATTGAAGGATTTAAAATAATTCTCAAATCTCCTTAATTCTCAAATCTTCTTTCCTTTCACATAAAACATAAGCTCTAGATGGAATATGAAAATCTTGCAATTTGTATTTTGTTCCAATTAAATTCTTTTCTAATTTTTTAACAAACTCCAACATTTCTTTGTGGTTAGGCATTCTTTCATAACCTAATCTATTTCGCGCAAAACCCACACTCATAAATCCTTTAATCTCAATAAAATCTGGTGAATATTTTTTAATCATCTTTGCAAATTCCAAATTATTTTTATCCGACATATTCAAACTTTTAATAAGATTAATTCTAAAAACAGATTTATTTTTTTCTGAGATTTTTTTAAACAAACTCAAAGTTTCATTTAACTTTTTCCATGCATTTTTTTTCAAACTTCTATGGAATTTATTATAATCTTTTTCATTTGAAGAATTTACTGAAACATAAAGCCGTGTTGGCAAATTTTTTTCTTTAATTAAATTTTCAATAACTTCTGGTTGCAACCCATTTGTAACCAAAAAAGAAGTTGCCCCTCTTTTTCTAATCTCGTTAATCAATTCCCCAATTTTTGGATACAATGTCGGTTCACCAGTCAAACTCAAAGCAAATTGATTTGGAGTTTGGGACTCTCTCAATTTTTCTTGATTAGCTTTTGAAAGTTGTTTCTTATTTGAATTTTTATCAATTTTAAAACCAGTTAATAATTTTTGCTGAGCTTTTATCGCACCATCAATAATTTCTTTTGCAGAATCAAATTTTCCAACATTAAAATTCTCTTGAGCATTTGAAATATCTCGCCAACAATGCACGCAACGATTATTACAAAACACAGAAGGAGTCATCTGGCAACACAAATGGGATTTTATCCCATAAAATTTTTCCTTGAAACAAACACCTTCGTTCTTCAAACTTTTTTTTGTCCAATTACAAAGTTGCACTGCAGAATGTTTATTCTTCCCAAAAACCTCAAAAGTTTCTTTTCTTTTTCTAGTTCGTGACATTAAATTAACTAAAAATCACTGTAAATAAATTTAACTCCAAATTCCAATAGCCCAGAATATCATAATTAATATTACAAGGGACAATAAAAACCGTGTAACGCCCTTAAACCATCTCTCAGCAACTTTCGGCTTTTTCGTCATGGCTAAAATTGTCAAGTAAAAGAACCTCCCTCCGTCGAAAATCCCCATAGGCAACATGTTAACCAAAGCAACACTAAAGCTAATCAAAACCAACCACCAAAACAAATCATAAATAAATTCTGCACCAACGAATTTTTCTTTGTAATAAATCTCTGGTTTTTTGAAAGACGAAATCCAATCTACAATTTTTCCTATAAATCTGCTTCTCTCACCGCTACGATATCCAATTCCAATCCAAGGTTCATCTTTGCTTGTAGGATTTTCCCCTAGATAAATATTATATTCACCTTCTGTGGTTGTTATCTTAATTTCTTCATTTGGAGAATATTTGTCAATTTCATTTCCAAGAGTATCCCAACTAGTGACTTCCACATCATTAATTTCTAGAATTGAACCTTTAAGATTTGATCTTATTGCAGGAGAATCATCGTAGAGAATTAAATAATTTATTTTAGAATTCTTCTCTTGACTAATCAAAAATTCTTTATCTGCTAGAAAAGTATTGTTTTCTAATTTGTATTCATTATATCCTTGAGTTTTAGACAAATCCAATAATGCCTCATAAGTAGGATTGTCTAAAGAAACTCCATTCACGGAATCTATTGATGAAACATTTACTGCAGAAAAAGCGTAGGTGTTGAATTGTACGCCTGCAGGGGCAAATGCCAAAACAAAAAAACCAATCATTATCAAACCAGATAAAATCGCTGTCAATATATTCGCAAAAGTTCCCGCAGATAAAACTGAAAGCTGTTTGAAAATTCCGCTTCGGTTCATGCTTTTTTCATCTTGCTCGACGAAAGCCGCAGGAAATATTGGAAAGAAAAACGGAAAAAATCCAAAACCAGTTGATTTGATTTTAATCCCATGTCGCCTCATAAAAATCCCATGAGCAAATTCATGTGTTATCGCAATTATAGCAATTATGACTACAAAATAAATGAAGTAAAAAGTGGGTAATCCCAAGTTTGGAGCGAGTTTATCAATGTAAGGGATCAAAGGGGTTATAGGAGGAATTTTTATTGCTTTAACAACAGCAGGATGCGCGATATAAATGTAAACTAATTTACCAAACAACCAAAGTATTCCTGCCATAAGTAAATAACCAATTGTTATTGAAACATAACTCAAAAATCCAAGTGTTTTAGTGTATTTCTTACTCGTACAATCAATTAGTCTCATGCCCCACGTCGTTCTATAAAGATAAAGCAACCCCTCTCGCTTCAAATTTTTTTTATTTCTATAAAGAAAAGCTGAGATAAAAATTACAAATAATACTAACAATACCAAATCAACAAAAATAAAATTCATTTAATCTTTCACCTCTTAACCAAACGGAAAATTAGTTTATAAATTTTCGTTATAAATAAAACACCCAAATTATTTTTTCTTCAAAACTCTGAAACTTTTTCCTCTACAAGTTTTCTTCCTACAAGTAACTTTTCCCTTCAAAATTTTCTGAGGATCAGCTCTCATTTTTCCTTCACATTTCATACACACAAAAACATTTTTTGTCATTCGTGCTTGAGCTTCAGGTATTTTAACTGCCATTTTAATCAGAAGTAAAATAAATCGAGCAGTGAATTTTTTAAAATCCCACACACGGGCATATGCACTGGCACCGGTAATAATCAATTTGGGTTTATGGGTTTTGGCCTGTTCCCAAACCTGCTCAAAATCGATGGTACCGGTTTCTTTTTTAACACCGTAGGAAACAATGTGATATAGCTGTCCCGAAAAGTTAACAGGACTGCCATGGGTCAAATGACCGCCATGAGCCAGATCCATCCCCAGAATAACATCTCCCGGTTTGAGTAAAGCCATGAGAACGCCCATATTGGCCTGAGATCCGGAATGAGGTTGCACATTGGCATATTCACATTGGAATAATTTTTTCGCACGATCCCGAGCCAGGTTTTCAGCTTCGTCTACAAATTCACAACCGCCATAATAGCGTTTCCCGGGATAGCCTTCTGCATATTTGTTGGTCATCACAGAGCCAACGGCATCTAAAACAGCGCGACTCACGAAGTTTTCCGATGCAATCAACTCTAATTTGTGATTTTCTCTGTCAATCTCGCGACAGACTGCGGCATAGATTTCAGGATCCGTTTGTTTTAAAAATTTCACGTTATTCCCATACCCTTTTTGGTTACCAAAAACAGAGCTGATTTTATTCGAAAACAAAATCAGCTCTGTTCATATTCATTATTTAAATATCAATTTATTGAATCCAGGTGTAGCAAGGACCTTTCGGAGTTATTTCACCTTTATGCATAAATTTGTCTTCTGAGGTCGGAACCATTGTT
>CAYVIQ010000023.1:0-6787 GCA_964451595.1 Candidatus Woesearchaeota archaeon | reverse complement strand
AGAAAAACCTGATCCTAAAATAAAATTTATGGATGTTTTGTTTTGCAACGGAGGATGTGTTGGAGGCCCTCATACCTCAAAATATAATCTAAGAAGAAAGAAGAAAAAAGTCTTGAATTATTTAAAGAAATCTCAGAGAGAAGATATTCCCGAAAACAAAAAAGGGATTATCAATGAAGCAAAAGGAATAAATTTTACCGTTAAAAAGTTTTAATTATTTTTTTGATTTCTTCTTTTCTATTTTCTTTTTTAGTTTTTTCCAGTTTACTTCAGCTGTAATATAACCTACACAATTTTTTGAACCACATCTGCATGGATGTTCTTCATATTCATCTAAATCGTATCCGTAATTGTAAGAAAGTTCTTCGCCCTTTTTTATGTCTTTTATTGCAATAATCCAGATGTGTCCCTTAATAATTTCAACTTCGCAATTTGGGTTGCATGAGTGGTTTATGTATTTTGCAGGATTCCATGAAACATTTCCATCTATATCATGTCGTTTGTTTAATTCAAATATATAAACGGAACCTTCGGAAGAATTATTTTTTGATTTTTCAAGTTGTTCTTCTGCAACATCTTGAGATTGTTTTTTTGTTATTTTTTTCCAACATATTCTATTACCTTTGTCCCTTTGGGAATATTCTTTTTTGCAAAGACACCTTTGTTGTGTATTTTGGAATTTTCTACAACGATATATTTACAATCAGGTTTTTTATTTAATGTCATTTTAGATAGATTACTCTTTATTCTCTTGAGATTTTGATTCTTCTCTTAATCGTATTAATTCTTTTTGATCTTCAATTAATTTATTTTTTGCTTGTTCAATTTTACTTAAGCTTGGATTTCTAAGTTTTTTTAATTCTTCCTGCGCTTGTTGAAGTTCTTTTTTTGCATTATCTATTCTTTCTTCTTGTTTTTTTATTTCATCATCATTTATTTTGTTTATTTCACTAAGCTTTGTAACTTTTATTTTCTTCTCTTTTTTTGGTTTTTTTCTTTCCCAACTTATGAAGAGAATTATAAACACTATAATAATGATTATTCCTAAGGCATATAATAACACCCTGCTACTTAATTTTATTTCTCCATTTGAAACGGAGAAAGCAGTTACTTTGCCTTCAGGCTTTTCTTCTGTAGGATTTATCTCGTTAGTACTTTCGTTTGTTTGTATTGTTGAATTTTCTGTTGTAATATTCTCAACTAAGGTTTCATTATCTGGTTTAGGTGGAGTGTACCATTTTGGATAGAAATCTATTTCTTGGAATTCTCCTGTAAGATATTCCTCTTCAAATCTTTTTTGATAAACTGTTTCATTATCTTTTATTAAATTTAGGGTCATTGTATATGAACTACTTTCAATTGAGAAACTTATTAGCGTTGAACCATCATTTCCAGAATCTTTTTTAATGTGATGCCAGTATCCTGAAGAATCTTTTATCGCCAAATTCACAGTAGAATTTGGAACAGTGTTTACTTTTATACTAGTGTCTATTTCAATAGCACTTACGAAAGTTATTGAAACTACTAAAAGTAGAATAAAAATATAATTCTTTGACCTCATTTTATGCTCTCAATGATTATTTCTTTTTAAAGTTTTCTTATAATTTGTTGAGTTTTTCAGTGAGTCAAAAATTTTAAAAGGGTTTTAGGTTTCCTCGATTTAATTAAAGGAGGATTAAGATGGAAGAAAACGAGGTTCAAGAAAACGAATCTTCTGAAAATTCTGAAGAAGCTCTGATTGAGGGTTCTGAAGAACCTGCCGAAGAAAACTCTTCGGAAGAATCTGAATCTGTTCCAGAAGCACCAGAAGCTTCTGTTGACGATTTAGAGACAGAAAGTTCAGAAGAAGATTCCGAATAATTCGGATAATTTTATTTTTATTTTTTTTATTCCTAAGATTTATATAGACTGTTTATTATTTTTATTTATGAGGTCAAAAAATTTTTTATTTATTTTTCTTGTTTTATTAATTATAATTTTGCTTATGATTTACTTTTTTGTTCCAATTAATACTGTTAATTTGACTTCCCCCAGTTTTTTTCAAAATTCTAGTGTGTCTTTGAATAATTCGTTCGGCGATTCAGATTTACAATTCTACAATAATATGAGATATCGAAGCAATAGGATTTCTTATAAAATTAGTGAAGATTGTTCTTTGCAAAAAAAAGATGATATGAAATATGCTTTAGATATAATTTCTAATCTTACTATTTTGGAATTTTATTCTTCTATCTATGGGGAAGAAATTACTATCTTATGTAGCGATACAAATGTTCTCCAGGGAGATATGTTTATTGGAGGTGAAGGAGGTGTTACGAATGTTACAGTTTCAGGAGACTTTAATGTAATCTTCAATGGACAGATTTTGTTAATTCGTGACGCAAAGTGCCCTACCCCCAATATTGCAATTCACGAACTTTTACATGCCCTTGGTTTTGATCATTCAATAAATCCGGGAAATATAATGTATGAGACATATGATTGTAGTCAAACAATTGGGAATGAAATTCCTGATTTTATAAATCAAATTTATTCTGTTTCTGAAAAGCCTGATTTGGTTTTTGAAGATGTTGAAGCAGTTTTGAATGGAAAGTATCTTGATGCGAATGTTAGTATAAGAAATGCGGGTCTATCTTATTCTCCAGATTCGACTTTAGTTATTTCTGTTGATGGTAAGATAGTTAAAACTGTTGATATTTCTTCTCTGGGTATTGGCTTCGGAAGAAAAGTGGGATTTACTAATCTTTGGATAAATAAAATTAATGTTAATGAAATAACTTTTTCTCTAGAAGGAGATTTTGAGGAGTTCTCCAAAGAAAATAATGTTTATACTCTTGTTGTTGAAAAATAAAATTCTGTTTTCTTTTTTTGGCAAAAAAAATAAATAAAGAATAAGCGCTTCTATTCATCGAGGCCTAGGCCGTCGATTTCCTCTTCAAGGTTGTCATCAAACTTTTTTTGATCGAATTCATCGAATTCATCCATTTTAGGGTTACCTCGTTTTTACTAATTTTTCTATGACGATTTTACTTTTTAAATTCTTCTGTTTGGGAAAGAATGTTTTACAAAATATGTTTTTTAATTTTGACAAATTCTTAGAAAATAAATCCCCCCGCCAAGAGTCGAACTTGGGATCTTCCGGGAACTGCTTGTTCTCGTCGATGACGGCTTATCGTGCTTCATACTTATCCCGCGGGAATGTCCACACTAGCAATAAGCTACAGCCAGACGCTCTAACCACTGAGCTACGGAGGGTTATAATTTAGAAATAGAATTTGTTTTTAAAAGTTATCATTCATCTTTTCCATTCTGTTCAATAACAAAGAATGCCTTATTTGAATTTCTTTCAAGTATCTTCCCTTCATGTTCGAATAATGCTGAAGCTCTTGGAAGTGCGAATTTACCTACAACTCCAATTTTTGAATAAAGGATATATGTAAGAATTCTTTTTTCTCCTTGTTCTAATTTGTCGAAAGACCATTCAATTTTTTTTCTTTTTTCGTCGACTCTTGAAGGTGTTTCTGAGCCAAATCTTTCATGAAGTTTTGTCAAGGATGGAAGCCTCTCAGTTATATTTACTCTTTCAATGTATTTTTTAGCGTTAACAAGTATTGAGACTTTTAATGCAAATTCTCCCCCTTTTGTTCTTACAAATGAAACTCTTTTTCTAAGAACTAAATACCTATTTGAGTAATATTTTGTTAAAATAACTATAGAGATAATTAAAATGATAAGTATAAATGGAAACATCCAATTAGTTGTTACTTTGATTTCTAATTCTTCTCCTGGATTAATTTTTTGATCCCATGTGTAATAAATGCTTAAACCCTGACGCTCTACTATGCTGGGTTCAGGAGTGAAAGTTGTGAATAATCTTGAAAAGATATTTTTCTTTATTATTTCTCTAGAATTTGATTGAACATTTCCTTCATTAGTTTTTGAGATTATTTTGGTGTTTATTAAAAAGCCGTATTCTTTTGATGTTTCCGTTATAATATTTTTCTCTACAAATTTTATTGGCACTTCTAATTTGGCATTTAAATTTTCTACTTCAATTTCTGCTACAAGGGTGTAAAATCCTGCCATTAATTTTTTGTAATCTTCTTTATCTAATTCAACTGTAAATTCCTTTCTTTGATTTGGTTCTAAGATTATTTTATTAGATTGTTTAAAGAATGGCGAGGAGAATTTTATCTTCAAATCTTCAAATCTGAAGTTTACTTTATTATGAATGTAAATTGTCATTGTTTCAGATTCTGAATCTATTTCTCCAGATCCTATTTCGAACGCGTCTTCTAATTCTACAACATTAAGTGTTAATTTTTGACTTATTTGAGAATCATTTTGTCCTTTTATATAATAGTCAAAAGTTTGATATCCTGAAGACTTTAGATTTTCTGGAGGATAAACTTCAAGTTGTACTTCTTCTGTTTGACCTGCAGGTATTGATACAGTTCCTTTTGGAAAGAAACTTGAAGTGTAATATGTGTAAAAGATGACATTTTCGTCCGCACCGTAATTTTTTATTTGTAGAGAAAATATTGCGGGTTTGTCTAATCCCTTAATTATTACTTCGTTCGCACTTGTTTTTTTAATGTCCAAATTTAATGCAAACATTGTTGGCATTAAGATTAATAGTGCCAATATAATGTAAACTAATTTTCTCATTATATAATCTTGTGGAAATTCTATTTAAGGATTTCGGTAGTAAGATTTATCTTTTTCCAGTTAAATCTAAGAACGCTTTTGCTTGAGATAAAAATTCATCACACATCCCTACAATTTTTCCTTCATATTGATCAATTCTTGAAGGAATTATCCATTTTTCATAGACACTTCTCATAAACTTTTGTGTTGGCGTTGTCTCAAATTTTCCGTTGTAGTCTCTTACTAACGTGCCTTTTATTTTAACTTGAACTCCGCCCTTGTTCATTTTTATTTTTGTCCCGTCTTTCACAACTTCTACATCCTTCATCCCAATAACTTGAAATTCTACTTTTATATCAAATCTGAAATAATCAGTTGCTTTACTTGATCCTTTCCATTCTATATCAATGTCTTTTGAGTCGCCTTTTATTTTTTCTTTGTAAGCAGTTTCTGATAAACCAAATCCTCTCTCTTCGGAGAGCCAATCATAACAGAATTTATAAAATCCCGAGAAATCTAAAAGTCCGTCAAATTTTATCTTGCTTGAGAATACATCTTCTTTTTCAGCCATTTTGGTTCCTCTTTTTGATAGATGGAAAGTTTTATTTAAATATTCTTCTGTTTGTTTCTAAGAAAGTTTTATAAATGGATTTTATTGATAATTAACATGACAATTGGAAAAATAGTTCAGTTTAGACGAGGAAGGCATACTATTCATGAAAGACATTTTTTAATCGGGATTGAAGGTGTTAATTCTAAGGAAGATGCTATGAAGTTTATTGGTAAAAGTGTTTCTTGGAAAAGTCCTGCTGGAAAAGTCATAGTTGGAGAGATTTCTAATGTTCATGGAAACAATGGAGTTGTTAGAGCTATTTTTGAGAAAGGTTTGCCAGGGCAGGCAATTACAATGGAGGTTGAGATAAAATGAATGTTGAAAACATTATACTCTCTAGAGTAGATAATATATTTAATCCAAATTCTAGTTATGGAGCTGTTTTGTTCCGTTTTTCCGATTTATCCGATAACGAGAAATATTCGGTAAATTTTGAAGATGTTTATGGATGGAATATTATAGAAAATTTGAGCAAGAATGAATTTGCGAAATCTGTTAAGGACGAATTAGCTGAGAACCCAAAACGAACAGTTTATTTCTCATTCTATAAACCCTTGAAAACTTACGAATTAAATGAGAATGAGGTTCCTTTTAGTTAAATAAAATGGCATCGTTAAGAAAGGCAAATGCATATTCAAAGAGAAAGGTTGTTCCCTATACACGTGTAGGTAAGAGGAGACAGGATTCTTATGTTAAAGTTGTTCCGCCACAAAAGATTGTTAAATTTGTTATGGGAAATGAAAAACTCTCAAATGATAGAAAATTACCTTATGTTTTGAATGTTGTTTCTACAGAGGATGTTCAGATTCGACATAATGCTCTTGAGGCTTGTAGACAGTATGTAAACAAGAAATTGGATAAAGAACTTTCAGGCCAGTATGTCTTTAGAGTTGTACCTTTTCCACACCATATTCAAAGGGAGAATAAAATGCTTACTGGTGCTGGAGCTGATCGTATGCAGACAGGAATGCAGTTAGCTTTTGGTAAGTCTATGGGTAAGGCTGCTATCATGAAACCAAACTCGAAAGTTTTTATAATTTCTTTGCCTAATCCAAAGGCAGTTGCCTTTGCAAGAAAGGTTATTCAGGAAGTTAAATCAAAGCTTCCTTGCAAACTTAGAGTTGACGAAATAAAGAATTTATAATTGTTACTTTTTTATAATAGTAACAGAAACGAAAGGTTTAAATAGTTTTGATATATATACTTTTATGGAAAAAAGAAATTATAAAGATATGAATTATATTTTGAGCGGAGCTCCTGTTAAATTAAATCCTTGGACTAAAAGGAAAACTGGACATGTTTATACTAAGGCTGATGTTTTAAGAAGTGATATCTTAGATTTGATTAAAATCGCAAAGAATTACTCCGATTTAAATGACATTGGTTCAAAGATTGCTTATGCAAAAGATAATGATGTTGAAATTGGATTGTTTGATTGTGCTTATCGAGCTTCAAGGAAGATGAGAGAAATTTATAATAAATTAGGGGAATACAGATTAGAATAAAATGGCAGAAGGAAAAGAAATT
>CAYVIQ010000022.1:0-6947 GCA_964451595.1 Candidatus Woesearchaeota archaeon | reverse complement strand
AACGTTGCATAAACGGATTATCTTTTTCTCTTTCAAAATCATAAATTGCAAAAGGTCCTCTCTCTTTTGCTAATTCAACAGAACCCTTGTAAACTTCTAAGGCAAGATTTTTATGAACTTCAACAGAGAAATCATTTCCGTTATCACTTCCATATTTTAAATTTAAAGCAGCCAACATATCTCCTTCACCTGTAACTCCTATTCCAGTTCTACGACCTTGTTCTGTTTTGCTTTTAATTTTCTCCCACAATCTCTTTTCGACAAATTTAACTTCTTCACTTTCAGGATCATTTTTAATTTTATTTAAAAGTTCGTCAATCTTTTCACTTTCTAAATCAATTATATCATCCATAATTCTTTGAGCATAATGTGAATGTTCTTTGAATTTTTTAAAATTAAATTTTGCTTCAGGCGTAAAAGGATTATCCACATAGCTATACAAATTCATTGCTAATAACCTACAAGAATCATAAGGGCATAAGGGAATTTCCCCGCAAGGATTTGTAGATGTAGTTTTGAAACCTAAATCAGCATAAGAATCAGGAACAGATTCCCTTTGAATTGTGTCCCAAAATAAAATTCCAGGTTCAGCAGATTTCCAAGCATTATGAATTATCTTGTCCCAAAGTTTTTTCGCATCAATCTCTACAGAATAAGCAGGGTTATCTGAATCAACAGGATATTGTTGAGTATATTTCTTTTCTTCTTTAACTGCGTTCATAAATTCATCGTCTATTCTTACAGAAACATTTGCACCTGTAACTTTCCCTTTAGTCATTTTAGCATCAATAAAAGATTCTGAATCTGGATGCTTGATTGAAATGCTTAACATTAAAGCTCCTCTTCTTCCATCTTGGGCAACTTCTCTCGTTGAATTAGAATACCTTTCCATAAATGGGACAACTCCAGTTGAAGTTAAAGCAGAATTTTCAACAGAACTTCCTTTAGGCCTTATAGCAGATAAATCATGTCCAACACCTCCTCGACGTTTCATTAATTGAACCTGCTCTTGGTCAATTTTCATAATTGCACCATAAGAATCCGCAGGTCCTTGCTCCCCAATAACAAAACAATTTGATAAAGAAACTTTTTGCAAATTGTTTCCAATACCTGACATTGGACTTCCCTGAGGGACAATGTATTTGAAATCTTTCAATAAACCATAAACCTCTTCGGAGGATAGGGGATTTGGATATCTTTTTTCTTTTTCAATTCTAGAAATCTCATTTGCAATTCTTAAATGCATTTGATCTGGATTTGATTCATATAAAACAATGTTTGCTAAATCTTTAGAATTTTTCTGTCTGGAAGAATCTTTCAAAGCATACTTTTGAATCCAAGTACTTGCAGCCAATTCATCCCCTCTGAAATATTTTGTGGAATCTTTCAATGCTTCATCGTAAGAATAAATTTTTCTTTCATCATTCCCATAATTGGTTTTTTGTTCTAAACTTTCTTCCATTATATTTCTTTCATAACCTCCTTAAAATCTTTCAAATTTTCAAAATCTCTGTAAACTGATGCAAATCTCACAAACGCAACATTATCTAACTTTCTAATTTTTTGAGAAACCAAATCTCCAATAAATGAACTTTTCACTTCTTTTTTTCCCTTTCTTCTTAATTGTTCTTCAACTTCTTGTATCATTTTCTGAATTTTCTCTTGTGAAACAGGACGTTTCTCAAATGCTCTTTCCACTCCTACTTCAAGTTTTTTTATTTCAAATTTTTGACGTCGGCCATCTTTTTTTATCACATACAAATCACTCTTCTCGACAATCTCATAGGTTGTAAAACGTTTCTTGCATCTAAGACACTCTCTTCTTCTACGAACCCCTGAAGGAGAACCTCTCTTGTTTGTAACTTTGGATTTTGTATTTGCACAGTATGGACAGTTCATATTCTCACCAATATACAACATATTGTATATTTTTGACCGGTAATTTACCACCGGTTGTATTATACTTATTTATTTTAATAAGAAGTATTTAAATTTTCGTAACTACTAAAAAAGAAAACGCCCTTGCCAGGAATCGAACCTGGGTACTCAAAGAGCTCCGATTTCGAGTCGGATGCAATACCATTATGCGACAAGGGCACAATTATTTTATAATAAAATCAAATAAAAACATTGCGAATAATAAATCTGAGGTAAAACTAAGATAATTTCTCAACAGAAATATCGTCATATTTTGCCATATGGCAACTTTGAGTATTCTGTCTAGAGAAGCCAATTCTTCCTCCAGAACTAAACGTTGAAATAGCTGTTGCAGAAGTATCAGTAATAGTAGTTTGAACGCCATCCAAGTCAACAACAAAATTTATGCTACTTGATGAAGGTGTTACTGTTATAACCACTTCGTGCGCATCAGGATAACTATAAGTGGTCTTTGCACGCATATTTGTACTTACAGACAAATTTGTTTTTGTTCCTCCCATGATTCTTCCAAATATTCCTGCAGACAAATCCAGATAATAATAATTATTTGTATCTTTATATAGGAGAACAGTATACTCTCCTCCGTAATTGTGTGATGTAACCATATTATAATCCAAAGAAAATCTATTAAATGTAGTTGTAGTTACTGCAAAAGTGTCTCCTCTGGAACATAACTGAGGTGCAAGAATATTTCTTTCTAAAGAAGAATCATACCCTCCATAACGGACAACTGTTTCACTCTCGCCTACATCCTCCCATGCAAGACCAATTGTATCAATAGTGTTTAACCAAGGATCTCTGCTATCTTTATTCCCATCTTCAAAGTCATCTACATAATATCTTGGATTAGAAGGCGCTGCCATTGGAGGTGTCATAGACTCGGGTTCAGGATTTCTGCCTTGTACTTCAACTGCTCCAATATCTGGCCTTGCATCTCGAGGATTACCATAAAAATCTGTCGCTAGATAATTATCTGGAGTGTACATGTCTGCTTTAAGTCGAGTACCTCCATCAATTGCAACACTCGAGGATAATAAAACCCCATCTCTTGCAGATGAATCAACTAGTTGTGTTATTCCTTGAGTTAACATTGAATTTCTACCGATTATTCTTGTTGTGGACAAATCTCCTAAATAAATATTATTGTACTCCTTTATCTCATCACTGTTAGTCATAGCGGGTGCATCTACAAACAAATTATTATACACTCTTACATTTTTGTCTCCATCATAAATTGAAACACTCGTACTTGCTCCAGTTAAAGTTCTATAAAGACTCTGGAAAGTATCTCCATTAGGGAAATAAAGCACAGTATTGTGTCTAAATATCAAACCGTTAACTGATGAAACTGAAGCATGGAATACTGGTCCTCCTCCTGGACTAAATATATTATTTTCAATAACAAGATTTTCATATCTGAAATCATCTCCAACACCTCCATTAAGCATGATGTTCATTTCTTCCATATTGTAAAATTTATTTCCTCTAACAGTTATATTCACATTTTTGTAAGCAGGACCATAGGTATCAACACTAAAAACAGGGTACATTTGAATTGCATCACAATGCCTATTCCAATCGGCATCACCATCCTCGATTCCATCATCCAAATTATGTGCGATATTTCCTTCGATCATAATATTTTGAGCACTAACAACATCCATCGCATCTTGAGAGATATCATGGATATTATTTTCCTTCACAATAATTCTTTGTGCTACAGAACCAATATAAATACCCCATCCCGTATCGGTAATATCATTACCTTCTATTAAAACATCTCCTGAATATTGCACTCCTATTGCTGCCCTATCAATATTTGTAGCTGATCCTTGCCAAGGACCTGGTTCTCTTCTTACAGCGCTATTAATTAATTGGATATTCCTTCCTCCTCTAGATCTGAATCCTTCTGCAATATCCAAACCTACAAATTTCATATGGACATCCAAAGCTCCTTCAATTGAACTATCTGAAACTCTTTCATAATATCTAGATGAACTTCCTCCAAAATAGAAACTCTGAAAATGAGGATTATTGCCTGGCGCAGCTGCAATAGTTACCCAATCAGTAAAAATTGGTTCAGGACCTCCTGTATCTGGCAAAACTCCTGGTTCAAGTATTGCACCATAATCTCCATTATAAAACAATGCAGTATCTCCTTCTCGGAGAATTGTTCTAACCTTTGCATAAGAAGCAAATGGTTTAGAAGCGGAACCATCTCCTGTTACATCATTTCCATTCACAGAATCAACATGATATGTTTGCCCAGATGTATCCGCTTCCCAATCTGTTTCCCACCAAACACCCGCGGTAATTGTACTAGTACCACCAGATCCCGTATTAGTACAAGTGCTCTGTCCACTTCCCCCAGTACAAGTATAACCTGATTCGATAGTACAAGTGCTTGAACATCCATCTCCAGAAACAACATCACCATCGTCACATTGTTCACCAGTCTCATTAAGCCCATCTCCACAAGTAGCAGCATAAATACAAGAAGAAATATCATATTGACAAGAAGTTTGATAACAACCTAAAGTTCCACCATTATAATTCCCCACATCAGAACAACCTGAGTTATTAAGTTCAGCTAAAGTACAGACTCCATCAGAACCACAATCACATTGTTCACCAGAATCAAGATCTCCATTTGGACAAGTATTCAAAGTACACAAACTATAATCAAAACTACAATCACTTGCACAACCCAAAACTCCTGCGTCATATCCTTCTGTCAAGCATGTATCACTAGAACTTATGTTTGTTCCATCACACAATTCTCCAACATCAATAATATTGTTGTTATTACAATTACTTGAGGAAGTTCCTTCAGAAGAGACAATATAGGTGTCCTTTACATCCCCTGTAACTTGCTTCCCAGACTCCAAAGTAAATATTGGTGCAATCCCAATAGTTTGAATATTTTCTATCAAAATCTCCTCTGGAGTAATTGTAAAAGTTCTTGAAACATATTCATCCATAGAAACATTATTTACTTCAATAACTTCTGAATTACGTCCATCAGATAAAATAAAACTTAATCCTGTAAAAGTTCCTTCTCCAGGATTTCTTTTTACACGAACATTCAAAGAGGAATTTCCCGAAATCGCAACATTTTCTAATTCTAAATCTAAGGTTAATTTACCTAAAGAGATTTCTTCAGTTCCCTGTTGAATCACATTTCTTATAACAACCCACAATAAACCAATCGCAACAAAGACAAGCAATAGAATTAATAACGTCGAAACAATTGTGGATAAACCTTTTTTATGATCACCGCTCATGAAGAGTCAAAAGGGAAAAGGGTTTAAAAATGTTTTTGGAAATTAATATTACAAAAAACTTAATCAATCTCACAAACTTCTTTAACTTCTTTAAGAATTTTATTTATTTCTTTTTCAGACAATCTTGTTTTTTCTATTAACTCTTCTATAGAATAATCTAACAAATGTTTTGCTATAATAATTCTAGCACCAAATAATTTTTCTTTGGTTTCATTATTTATTGAATGAATTATAGTTATAGGATAAAGTTTTTTTTCAGTTATCATTTTTCGAAGACTTGAATTCTTCGGATAATTCCAGCTCGTGATTTTCAGTCCGACACTTTTTGAATATCTACTTGCATCAGAAGAACACTTTGTATTTGTTACAAGCCACGGAATATCGAATTTTCCTGAGTCTTTTACATCCAAAAATCTAGCATAAGTATAGAGTGCAGGATGTAATCTTGTTGAAATTCCAGATTCATTGTGATACTTACATTCAATCATGTAATTTTTATCTTTACCTCCAAAATTTCTTTTAGCAATTATATCAATTTCATGGATTATTGCTTTGCCTTTTACAAAATTCCCAATTTTAACCTCATAGCTATAATGTTTTAAGAGATTTCCAAAGAAAGTTTCAAAAGGAAAACCGCTTGGACCCAAGGACATTATTGCTCGTTTTAAATCATATCTATCTCTTAATTTTGGAAATTCTCTCAATTCATGCAAAACAATATTCAAAATTTGTTCAGTAGTCATATCTTTATGGTATTTCCTCCGAACAACACTTATAACTTTTCTGGCAAGAGAGCCAGTACCGCCAACTTCCAAGATAGTTTTATATATTTTACGAGAACTAAACTTCTCTTCCAATCCAGAAGCCTTTATCACCTTCATAAAAAGATAAAGAAGTTTGAGGTTTTAAATTTATTCAAATTTTCTTCCTTCTCAATGAATTAGAATTTGTAACAACAGTTATGGAACTCATAGCAAGTTCCACAATAATAAGTGTTAAAATAATCGTTCCAAATAAAATTTCTATTTTCTACCCATATTAATCGTCTATCTTGATTTAGCCTGGAACCAATAATCTACAAGGATTTCCAAGAACATTCATTGTTGCTTAAGCGGGATTTGAGATAACGAAAAAATTTATTTCTTTTTTATTAAAATAAACAATTCAATTGTTACCAGAACTGCTACCAAGAGAATTACACCTAAGATTACAAACAAATAAATCTGAAATAGATTTTGGCTTGCATTAATCTTAAAACTAGCTGCAATTTGCTCATTGAAACCAGTGTAATTATCTATTTGTGCATAAACAGTATAAATTCCTGCTTTGGTACTCTCAGGAATAGGAATAGACTCTGCAAACGTCGCCTGCGTTTCCACAGCCCTCAACTCTTTTAGATAAGCAATCTCATTTCCTTGGTTGTCTTTTACTGAATATTCTATCCTTAGATCTTGTCTTCTTGTATTTTCAGGCCAAATAATCGTTGTCTGAACAGAGACACTATCTCCTGCAGAGATTTCTTGATATTGCTTTGGAATAGTTATCGTCATAGTCAAGGCTGAGCAGAGAAACGAATTAAAAATTAGAAAAAACAAAAAAAAGGATAATAAGAATTTATCTTTCATTTCTTCTTCCTCCTGTTTTCATTTATAAGGAAAAGAACAATTAAGAGATAGATCTCAACAAAGAGTGCAATCATAAGACCAGAAACAATCAATTCAGGAA
>CAYVIQ010000021.1:0-7013 GCA_964451595.1 Candidatus Woesearchaeota archaeon | reverse complement strand
CATCTATGCGGCACTTTTACTGCACAAAGCAGGAAAGGAAGTTAATGAAGCGAATTTGAAAAGTGTTGTTGCGGCTGCTGGTATCGAAACTGACGATGCAAAAGTCAAGTCTTTGATAGCTAGTTTGAATGGTGTGGATATAGACAAAGAACTTGAATCTGCAAGTATGATGTCTGCTGCTCCGGCGAGTGCGCCTGTAGAAGCTAAAAAAGAAGAAGCACCAAAAGAAGAAAAGAAAGAAGCTGCAGCTGAAGGTCTTGGTGCGTTGTTCGGTTAAGTTTTTTAGAATTACAAACGAATGCATCAAGCCACACTTTCATAGTTTGGCTTGGAAAAGCTTCCTTGAAGGTTAAGTATAGTTGGACAATTTACTTTAATAAAGAGATTCTTTGATCATTTTGGGAAGTAAGAAATTTTATAAAATAGAGATTCTTGGTTGATTTATGAATAAGAAATACATAAGAATCTTCTCTGGAGTCGCCTTAGGAGTTTTGATTATTTCATCAACATTGTTAATTTATTTAAATAAAAATAGTGATTTATATTCAAGAGATTTTGGGAATACTGCACAACAAGATCAAGTCCGTAACCAGATTGATGAATATTGTCAGAATTTGAAGTCAAAGAATATTAAAATAGAAAATTGTCCAATACCGCTTTGTTATAATGAATGTTGGAGAGGAACAATTGGTTGTAATTCAAGCCAGAGAATTTATAATACCCGTGTCGACATTGATGGAGACACAAGAGTTATAAGAATGGATGTAGCTACAGATAGTAATTTTGATTCTTGGTATTCTTTTGAGTATATTTTTAATAGAAACGATGATATTGAAGGACAAAAGATAACTCATTCTTCTGACGGATTGTGTACAAATGAAGAGTATAATAAACTGCTTAATATAATCTCAGATAAAATAAATCCCTTGATTTTAGAGTATTGCTCTCAATTAAACAAATTATCTGGAAATTCTTCATGCGGAAGTTTGGCGGCAACATGTAGTTCATCAAGAATAAAAACATATGATTTTTCAAATAATAACACAAAGATTGCGGTAAATATTCCCATCATCTATGGAAGAAATGATCGCCCAGGTGTAACGACTGCCAATTTTATCCTAGATAAAGGACTTAATGTTTTGGAAAATAATTTAAACGCTACCAAAGATTCCTCAGAGTTGTGCTAAATCTCCACAAAACTTATAACATCTCTTAATTTTTTTTATGTCTATGACTTGGAATTTATATGAAGGTGAGAAATTTCTTGAACCCTTGAGATTTTCTAACGGGAAAACTCAAGAAGATGTGGTTAAGGAAACTTTGAAAGCGATTAACGAAGGACATAAGATTATTTTTATTCATGGGATGTGTGGTACTGGAAAGTCTGCAATTGCATTAAATATTGCGCGTGAGTTGGGAAAAACATCAATTATTGTGCCAATAAAGAATTTGCAACAACAGTATAAAAAAGATTACGAAAAGAATAAATTTCTTAAAAAAGAAAATGGTGAAAAACTAAATATTTCTGTTATGACTGGACGAAATAATCACAAATGCAAATTTCTCGAGGACAATGCAAATGCAATTCCAAAAATAAAAAGAGAAATTGATTCTAAACTTCATGATATTTTTGCTGGAAAAAAAGAAGAGAATAGAGAAAAATTTGGGGATGATGTTTCGGCAGCGAATCAAAATATCCCTTGTAAAATTGAAATAAAGGAGAAAAACTGGGATAAGATAAAAAGATATTTGAAACAAAACCCTCGGATAAAAGTTGAAAATTTTACGAAAATCTCTGATGTAAAAAGATTGCCAGTTGCAACAGTTTGTCCGTATTGGAGTCCAATTTTTCCTGAAGAATTTGATATAAAAGTTTTAGAGGAAAAATACAAAAGAACGTATAAGGGTCTTAGGGGAAAAAATTTTGTCTTTTACCAAAGAAAAGCTGGTTGTCCGTTTTATGAACAATTTGATTATTATATTGATTCGGATGTAATTGTTTTTAATTCAATGAAATATATTTTGGAATCAGCTTTAAATCGGAAACCTTGCACAGAGGCAGAAATTGTCGACGAGTGCGATGAGTTTTTGGATAGCTTTTCTAATCAGAGAAAAATAAATATTGACAGGCTAATAAATTCTCTGGGAAATATTTTTGCAACGGATGAAGATAATTTTAAGAAAATTCTTGAGGCAAAAGAGATTTTACAATATCTAAAAAGGGATAAGAGAATTAATGATTCAGTTTACAACAAGGAAATTATTCCTCTTAAAGAAACAGGAATTTATGATTTATTCAAGATACTTTTATGGAAGTCCGATTTTTTATCAGAAGTTGATGATGAAAGTTATGTTATGGATGTAGAAAAAACAGCAAGGATGTTCGAAGAATTCTTGAATGAAAGTTATGTTATTTTCGACAAGAAAGAAGAAAACCTAATTGCAAACATTGTTACAGTGAATCTTTCTAAGAGGTTTAAAGAATTAGTTGATAAAAACAAAGTCGTTATTTTGATGTCTGGAACCTTACATTCCCCTGAAGTTTTGAAAAGTATTTTTGGATTAGATAATTTTAAAGTTATACAAGCAGAAGATGTTTCCCCTGGAGAAATTTTTGTTAGGAAATCTGGAAAAGAATTTGATTGTAAATATTCAAATTTTTCCTCGGGAAAATATTCTAGAGAGGATTATCTTAAAGCTTTAGACAGATGTCTTGAGAATGCTAAGCGTCCTTCACTGGTCCATGTACATGCATTTCAAGATCTGCCAACAGATTTTGAGATTTCTGAATTTGATTTAAAAAATTTAATTTCTCAAGAAGAGCTTTCTGATGAACAGAAAAACGACAGCGAAGGAGAAATAATCTCTGATTTTAAATCTGGAAAGAAAAATATTTTATTTTCTACTCGAGCTTCAAGAGGAGTAGATTTTCCAGGGGAACAATGTAACAGCATTATTTTTACAAAATATCCGAATCCAAATGTTCAAGATCCTTTTTGGAAAATATTGAATAGAACAAAACCGAACGAATATTGGAGATTTTATAGAGATAAAGCAAGAAGGGAATTATTACAAAAAGTGTATAGGGGATTAAGATTTAAAGAGGACAAAGTTGAAGTTTGGAGTCCAGATTTAAGAGTGTTAGAATTTTTTGAGGGTGAAAATTAGATTTTCTTTTTTAAGAAATCTTTATCTACAAGTCGGTAACATTTTCCTTTGGGGACATAAATTGCATTTAAAATAATTCCTTCTGAAGTCATTTCAATAGAATTTACACTTAAAATTTTTATTTTTTCATTTGAATAGATTTTTGTATAAAGGGCATCGCCAACAATTGCATGAGAATCTCCTTTGGAGAGAATTTCTAACTCTTCATCATCTAAGGAATGCCTAATTTTTTTCATAATTAATTCATCAATATATCTGAAGTAAGTTATGTTATTTTCACGTTCAAACCTTCTGATGTTTTTATCTTCAAGAAATTCAGGATATTCCATTGATTTCTTAGTTTGTAGGGATTAATAATCATTATTGTGTTTTTTTGCAATCGAAATAATAATTAGATATCCAAAAATTGCTAAGTATAAAATACTAATCGCAACAGTCACTCCTAAAAGGAGAGGGTTATCTTTGATTAAAATATCTCCAAGATAAGTTTGGAGGAATATCATAGGTATTAAACCAAGAGTTGTTGCAAGCAAAAATTTCCAAGTTTTTATTTGGGTTAAACCCGAAAGATAACTTACTAAATCAGAAGTTGTTAAAGGATTTATTCGTAGGAGGAAAATTGAAATTGAACCATATTTTTCAAAGAATTTGTCGAATTTTATTTTCAGTTTTCGATTCAAATTTTTTTCAACAGAACTCTTCCCAAATTTCCGAGCTATTTTAAAATCTATAAATGCTCCAATAGAATTCCCAAAAAGTGTTAAAACACCCCCTAGAAAACCTCCAAATAAAAGACCTGCAATTATGTATAAAACTAATGGTGGAATTGGTGCAAGAATAACTTCAAAGATTACAAGAAGTACGAAAATCAACCACGCAAAAATCCCAAAAGAGTTTATAAAATCTAAAGTTTTTTTAGGGTTACCATTTATCAAAGAAAAAATCACCCCCTCATGAAAATAGGAATACAAACCCAAAACGATTATTGAAATAATTATTGAAAGAAACAACCAATGTTTTTTTATGAAGTTTGTAAACCCCTTTTCCATAGCTCTTATAAGAATAGTAAGCTTTAAAATCCTTCTTTCTTAATTAAAATAGTTGCCTCCGTCGCACAGTGGTAGTGCACCGGTCTTGAGAACCGGGCCCTTTGGGCTCCGAGGTTCGATTCCTCGCGGGGGCGTCCTTTATTTGAAAAACTCTTTCCAGAAAGATTTCCTAATTTTTAACGGTTTATTATTTTCATCTATAAGTTGATATTTTATTTTTGGTTTCTCTTTTATTACTGGAGCTTTTTCAGCAAGTTCCCTATTTGCAGTTTCGATTGCTTTTTCAACAAGAATTCTAGAGTATCCCTGATTTATCAATGCCCATTTTAAAGATTCAGGAGTATAACCTTTTTTGTAATTCTTCTTAATATAATTTACAAGTTTTTGTTTATAATCTTCAGACATAAAAAGAATATGAATCACTTATTTAAAAAATTAGTTATTTGAAAGAAATGGGTTTTTCACGTTTGTAGTATGAAATTGCTTCTTTTAATCTAGGTCTTGACTCCGAATAAATAGTGAGGATTTTTTCTCCTTTCTTTATTTTTGAACCAACATGATTGTAAAGATAAACACCTGAAGCTTTGTCAACAGGACACCCCGCAATACGTGCAAGAGAATTTGTTTTTTTATTATCAATTTCAGAAATTTTACAAGTTATTTTTGCATGAATATCTTTTTTATATTTGGCAGTTCTTATTTTAGACAAATCTCCATTTTGAGCTTTAATAATTTCAAGGAATTTTTTGAATGCTTTTCCAGAGCATAAAATTTCTTTTGCCATTTCAATACCTTTTCCGGGCTTAGCTTTTTTTGTCATCTCAAGAATTTGTCCCGATAAAAACAAAGCTTTTTCTTCCAAATCACACGGTCCAGATTCGGAAGGATTTAGGACTTTAATTAAGTCTATTAATTCTAACATTGGGCCAATCCCATTTCCAATTGGTTCCGACCCTTTAGTTAAAACAACTTTTATTTTCAATTTATAATGTCTTGCTATTTGCTCGAATTGTTTTTTTAATTTTAATCCACTAGATTTCATTACCTTGGCAGTTTTTCCGTGGGGAATATCAATTAAAATGTATTTGCTACCCACTGCAATTTTTTTTGACATTATCGAGGCAAGAAGTTGAGCACGTGGATCTATTTTTAGCATTTTTTCAACTTTGATTATTTTTGAGTCCGCAGGAACAAGACCGAGAGCACCTCCCCAAACCATACACGCTCCTGTTTTTTTGATTATCTTTGCTAGTTTTTTTACACTAAATTCAACGTCTGCAATGGAATCAATGACATCTGCCGTACCTGCTGCACTTGTTATTGCTTTAGAGGAAGTCTTAGGAAATGTTAATCCTGCTGCTGCACAAATAGATACAACAATTGGTGTTGTCCTATTTCCAGGTATGCCTCCTATAGAATGTTTGTCTACAACAAATTTTCCCTTAATTGGTAACTTATTTCCTGTTTCAAGAATTGCATCAATAAGAGATAAAGTTTCTTTGAAAGACATTCCATGTTCATACATTGCAGAAACAAAAAGAGCAATTTCAGGTTCAGAAAGGGAATTGTTCACAACATCTTTCATTATGCAATTTATTTCAGATTTAGATAATTTTTTACCGTCAACTTTTTTACGGACATATTTTAAACTATCTGGAGAAGTTGCAAGATTGACATCAACTTTTTCGCCCTGTCTCAAATTTAAACGAGCCTTTATTTCTGAAGAGATTCCGAGCTCGTTCTCATTAACAATTCTCTCTGAAGTATCTACAATTGTAGAAAATTGCATATTTTTTTTTGAAAGTTTTTTTATTGAGATCCTATCGCTAGCATGAACTCCAACTTCATTGGCAGTTTTCAAATTAAGCATTGCCACAGGAATTCCTGCAGACCATTTTAGAATTTTTGTTTTTAATTGCATTATTTAATTTTTCCTTTGAATATCTGGCTCTTCTATAAAAGCCCCCGGAAGTTTTTTATTTCGATACACTTCTAAAATTATTAATAGATATGCTAGAATAAGCGGTCCAAGGATAACTCCAAGAATTCCGAATAAGAAAAGACCTCCAATCATTCCGATCAAGATTATAGAAGAGTTCATTTGAATTCTTCTGGATACAAATACCGGTTTAATCATTGTTTCAATTATTGTAGAGATTAATCCGAATACAACTACTCCTAATGCTGCTAAACTATTTCCTGCAATTAAGAAATAAATAGCTACAGGGATCCAAACGATAGCGGTTCCGATAATAGGAAAAATTCCTGCAAGTGCTGCAAGTGCTGTTAGAAGCAAGGCGTTCGGAACTTTGAATAAAAAGAATCCCATACCTGTGATAAGACCTTGTGCAATACCAATAACAACTTGACCATATAATACCGAAACAGTTATGTCTCTTGAGGATTTAAATAATTTTTTTTCAACTTCTTTTGAAAATGGAATTAAACTTTGTATGTAAGAAATTAACTGGTCTTTATCCCTTAAAACAAAAAAGAATGTAAAAAATGTAACAAGAACCTGTAAAAATATCTTCGGTAAATTAAGAATTATATTAGAAAAAGAATTCATAAGAGAGTTGGTTGATTTTGTGACAAAAGTCCGAATTGCAGAACCCATTTCATTTGCAAATGTTTCTGATATTGAAGGAAAGAAACTTTTAAAGGGGGTGACAAAATCAATTTGCTGGGATGCAATGTAAAATTTAATTGACTGATTAATCATTACTGGAACGAGATACCAAAGAGGAATTACAACAAGTAAAATAAAAATCAAGCACATAATAAATGCAGTCAGGT
>CAYVIQ010000020.1:0-7478 GCA_964451595.1 Candidatus Woesearchaeota archaeon | reverse complement strand
CAATAACTGTAATATATCTTATTTACAGTTTCATAGCATTTTATTCATTATTTCTTTTCATATTAATTTATATCCAAAACAAAAAGGAGATTTTCTACTGTCCAATACCAAACAAAAATTATTCTCTAAGCATGGTTGTTCCATGTTATAACGAAGGAGAAACAATTGAAAAAACAATAAAAAGTATTTTAGATGCTGGATATAAAGGTCTAAAAAGAATAATTGTCGTTGATGATTGTTCCAAAGATAATTCTTACGAAATAATTAAAGAATTAGCAAAAAAATACCCTGAAGTAATAGCTGTACAAACCCCGAAAAATACAGGTAAAGCTGCAGGTTCAAAAAACTACGGGGCAAAATTTGCTGACACAGAATTAATTGGATTTTCTGATGGAGATTCTTGGATTGAGAAAGATTCAATTGATAAAATGGTTGGATTCTTCAACGATGCAAAAGTCGGCTCTGTAACATCTTCAGTTTTAGTTCATAATAGAAACAAATTCATAGAAAAATTACAATCGATAGAATATAAGGTGATAAAATTCTCAAGAAAACTTTTAGAATTTATAGACTCAATTTATGTAACTCCTGGACCTCTAGGAATATTCAGAAAGAGTGCATTTGATAAAATCGGTGGCTTTGATGAAAATAATTTAACAGAAGATATTGAAATCACCTGGCACTTACAGGCAGAAGGCTACAAAATAAAAATGGCTGTTCCAGCAAGGTCCTACACAATTGCTCCATCAAAAATTTCATCTTGGATAAAGCAAAGGAATAGATGGAATATTGGTGGACTTCAAACAATTGGAAAATATAAAAAAGAATGGTTAAAAAAAGGTATGCTCGGAAATTTCATTTTACCTTTTTTTGTATTATCTTGGGTTATTGGAATCTTCGGATTATTTGTTTTAATTTATAGAGTCTCTCAGAAACTTTTCTTAAGATTTATTTCAACAAAACTTTCCGTTGAGTCTCAAACGGCAATACTAAGATTTCAAGATATAAACCTCACTCCAAACGTACTGGTTTTTTTAGGACTAACAATCTTTTTCCTAAGTCTTTGGTTCACCATAGTAGCACTACTAAATATGCGTGAAGATTCAAAGTATAAAAGAGATAACTTTTTTACGGTAGGTTTTTATATGATATTCTATCTAATTGCATATCCAGTGATTTTAATAATATCTGGATACAAGTTCATAAGAGGAAAAAACACATGGTAAATGCATTAAACAATAGGAAAAGAGTTTTCTGGGAAGCACTACTACTGACAGTAGTAGTTTTTTTCTTAGGAATATTAATTGGAATAAGTTTTGAGTCTGGAAAAGTAGAAGAAATAAGACAATACTATTCTTACTCCGAAGCATCAATAATGGACATCTTCGCATCAAATAACTTAATTGATGTAAACGCTGTAAACTGTAATGAATTATCTCAAGCAAATTTTGAATTCGCAGACAGAATTTATGAGGAAGCAACTCTTTTAGAAAAATATGAAAATTCGGGCAAAATTACAGATGGAATGATTTTGGAACATAAAAAATATGATTTGCTTAGAACTCTCTTATGGATAAATGAGATGAAAACTGTCGAAACATGCGGAAGAAATTTCAACACAATAGTATACCTTTATGAATATCAGCCAGAGGACTTAACAAAAAAAGCAACTCAAAACGTCTGGTCAAAAATTTTACTTGATCTAAAGACCCAAGAAGGATCAAACTTATTGTTAATTCCTATCGCAACAGACTCAGATTTAGTCTCGCTAAATTCTGCAAAAAACCAGTTCAACATTACCAGCTACCCTACGTTAGTTATAAACAACGAAAGAGTTATAACCAAATTAACAACAACCGAAGAACTTGGCAAAGAACTAAAATAATATCTTTTACCACCTAAATCTTAAAAAAGAGAAGTTTTCTAACAATTTTATGCCATATTGTATAATTTGTGAAAATGAATTTCCTAAAGAAAAATTGAAACAAGTAATATCAAAGAATGGCATTACACTTGTTTGTCAAGGATGTTTTAGAGAAGACATGCCCCTTTTCAAAAAGCCAGAGGAATACCAATTCGAAGGGATTTACAAAAGAAAATCTGTTTATGAAAGGCTTTCTCAGGCCGCAGGGTTGAAGAGTCCTGAAGACCACAAAAAAAGAATTTCTGAATTTGGTAAAGATTCCGGAAGGATAAAAGATGAATCATTAAGAATGATTGTGAACAAGAATTTTGAAGCAAAAGCAAAAAAATATCCAAAGAATGAAGACCTAGTAGATAATTTTCATTGGATTTTAATGCGTGCAAGACGATTCAAAAAAATCTCTCAAAAACAACTAGCAGAAAGAATAAAGGAACCAGAATCGGCAATAACACTTGCAGAAAAAGGATTCATTGCCCAAGGAAGCGATTTTTTTATAAAAAAATTAGAACAATTTCTAGGAGTAAGAATCTCAAAAATGAATCTCTCAAAAGAAAGAGCTACTCTTGACGAAAACAAAGAAAAATTAATACAAAGACTAGAACGGGAAGGAGAACTATCCGAAGAAATGACCGAAAATTTAACCATTGAAGATTTAAAAAATATCAAAAACAGGAAAAAAAAGAGATGGTGGCAGTTTGGAAAGAAATCTGGGGATGAAGAAGAATTGGTAGAATCTGGATTGGAACTGGATTACGAAGAAATTAACTCCGATTTTGACAAATCACAAACTTTTTAAATCAACTTTATTCTAATTTTATATGGAAGTCAAAATCTTAAACGAAAATAAAGATTCAATTGAAGTAGAAATTGATAGTTTAACAATTATTGAAATTTTAAGGGTATATCTAAACAAAGATACTAACGTGAGTTTTGTTGCATGGAAACGAGAACATCCTACAAAAAATCCTCTTCTAAGAGTAGAAGGTAAAAATCCAAAGAAATCTTTAAAGGATGCAATTTCTGCAATCGAAAAAGATCTCGACAAAATCGAAAAAGATTTTGCAAAAATGAAATAGTTCTTCAAAATAGATATTCAAAAGTATATTTTAAAATTCAATATTTATTTTAAAGAACTATTAACAAAAACTGTTATGAAAAAGGTCTCTTTTGAAAACAAGGATTTCGATTTTATCTTCGAAGACATTGAAGAAATAAAATCACTTTTGAAAGGAGAACGTATAAAGATTCCTTTCAACTATTGTAAACACGAAATTTTTGTTCTTGAGTGTAATAATTCCATAAAAGCAAGAAAAGAAAGATTTTACTACGACGAAATACCTGAAGGAAATATTCCCCGAATTAATTTCTCCCCAGAATGTCTTGGAGATTTTCTTGAAAATAAACATAAATTGAATACAACTGCCGATGGGAAGTTTAACATATCAATCTACGCTCCAGATAGATATAATAACAAAAAATATCTACCACAATAATCCTTATTAATTAATTATTTTTATAAAAATTATGACAGATAAAATTTCTACAGGAAGTTTCGATTTAAATAAATGGCTTTACGGAGGTTACGAAAAAGATATAATCACAATGATTGCGGGATCTCCTGGAAGCGGAAAAACAAACTTCGTTATTCTTGCAGCATGTAGTCAAGCTAAAAAAGATAAAAAAGTAATTTTTATCGATACAGAAGGAGGATTCAGTTCTGAGAGAGTAAAACAAATTGTTGGAGATGAAAATTTGGAAAATATTCTTAAAAACATTTTAATATTAAATCCTACAAATTTTGAAGAGCAAAAAGAAAATTTCATAAAACTTTTAACTTTATTAAAAAAAGAACAAGTCGGAGCAATTATAATTGATGGTATGGCTATGCTTTACAGACTTGAACTCGGAGACGCAATACAATCTGGACAAGACGATAAAATAAAGGAAATAAACAGAGAAGTTGCAAACCAAATGAGAATTCTTGCGGAAATATCTCGAAAGAAAAGAATTCCAGTTTTAATAACCAACCAAGTTTACTCCGAATTTGTTTCAGAAGATGAATTAAAGAAACAGACAGAAAGAAAAACAAATATCGTCGGAGGAGATTTATTCAAGTATTGGAGCAAATGCATAATTGAATTAAAAAACAATTACGGAAAAAGAAATGCAATTTTATTAAAACATAGAAGTTTACCCGAGAAAGAAATAGGTTTTATAATAAAAAATGAGGGAATTTTTAAAAGAGGCATTTTCTAATGGAAAATTTGAACAAAGGCATTGGTAAAAGATTTTTAACAAAAGCATAATAAATTAGTTTAACTCCGACGTGGTATTATAATAATATAAAGAAACATTATCTATTTTTATAATGGATAATAAAATAAAATTTGAAGTTGTAAAAAAAGCTGCAAATTTCAATATGAGAGCGAGAAGCTTTGAGAACATCTCTAAAGTTGATTCTATTTCTCCTCCAAGTATTTTCATAGGTTCGAAATTGCGTTATCCTACGGTCAATGTAGGAATCTTAAGTCCTATAGAAAAAGAAGAAAATGCGTGGATTTATGACGACGCAAAATACTGGGCAGAAAATAATTTTGAAATTAAAGACGTATTAAATTTAAGAAACAGTTTATTAAACTCAAGATTCCAAACAAAAGTTTCCGATGCAAGATTAAATAAGAAATTTGTTGAAATAGCAAAAGACATAGCAGTTTCTTCAAAACAAGTTGATGTTGAAATTGAATTGCAAAATCGTTTAAGAATTGGACGGGATAAAGACAGAATCTTAACTCCTCACGGAATGAAAGGAGATTTGAAAAAAGCAGAAATAACTGGAAATGTAAAAATTGATAAAAAAGTAGATAAGGCAATGAACGATGAAATCAAAGCGTCCGAAGGAATTGAAATGCTTTACAAAAATGATTTTAATGAATATACTCTAAGTCAAATTCTCAGCGTCGGAGCCATGGGAATAAAGAAAAATAAAAGAATCGTTCCGACACGTTGGTCAATTACTGCAACAGATGATATAATCGCAAAATCTCTTTGGAAACAAATCAAAGATTACAAATGGATAGAAAACTACGAATTATTTTACGGAGAATTTATGGGGAATCAATATCTCATTCTTCTATTGCCCGGAATCTGGAGTTATGAATTATTTGAATTTTATCTTCCAAACAGTTCGTGGAATCCATCAACCGAAATAAAAGCCGCAACGGACATGGAAACATATTCGGGAAGAAAAAATTATGCATTCAATACAGTCGGAGGTTATTATGCCACAAGACTTCCAATATTAGAATATCTAAATTCAATAAAACGTCAAGCAAAGGTTCTTGCACTAAGAATTGAAACTCCTTCATACTGGGCAGCATTAGGAGTTTGGGTTGTTAGAGAATCTGTTAGAAAAGCGTTGCAAAAAAAAATGAAGTTTGACTCAAGAGAAGAAATTATTGAAAGTGTAGAAAAAATCGGGAAGATAAAATATAATTTTGATTTCTCAGATATCTTAGGAAAGAGCAAAATTCTCAAAGAAGAAAAAACACAGAAGAATTTAGGAGAATGGTTTGGAAATTAACAGATATTAAATCCAATTATATAGCCGCATTAAACCGAAAATCTGTGTCGAAACACTTAAAAGAGCTTTTTCTTTGAAATTATTATGACAGTTAAGAATGGAGATAAAGTTTCAGTAGAATATGAAGGTAAATTTGATTCTGGAGAAGTTTTTGATAGTTCTTCCCACGGCGACCACTCTCACCCCCTAGATTTTATTGTTGGTGAAAACCAGGTTATAAAAGGTTTTGAGGATGCTGTTATTGGAATGGAAGAAGGTCAGGAAAAAGAGATTAAAATTAAGCCAGAAGAAGCTTACGGTGAAAGACGAGATGAACTTATAAGAGAATTTAACAGAAAAGAAATTCCATTGAAAGAGGAACCTAAAGAAGGGATGGTTCTTGGATTCAACGCTCCAAACGGACAACAATTTCCAGCAACAATTGCAAAAGTTACAGATGATAAAATTACTTTCGATTTAAATCATCCTTTAGCAGGAAAACAATTGAATTTCAAAATTAAATTAGTAAAAATAAATTAAAAAAATTAAGAGGCGAGTAATCTAAGATTACTTTTTCTTTTTAGGTTTTGCTGCCTTTTTCTTAGCTTTCTTTGCTACCATTTATTTCACCCCCTATGAAATTCGATTAAACTCAATAGCACTCAACTTTTTAAATTATTATCGTGCTTTCTTGAGGACGAAAATTCCCTAAATTATAAAAAATAAAATTTTAAAATAAAAAAATAAAATTATTTAATTTACCCGTGGTAAATTAGTATCTTCTTCCGCCACTGTTCCTATCACGGTTTCCACCAAAGCTTCTTCCGCCTCCACGATTTCCGCCAAAATCTCTTCTGGGGGGTCTTCGAGGTGCATCGGGGTCCATTGGTTTAGCTTCTGAAATCTTTAATTCACGACCGCCAACTTCTTTTCCATTAATTTCTTCAATGGCTTTCTTAGCTGTCTCGTCGTCTTCGATTGTAACAAAACCGAAACCTTTTGAACGTCCATTAAACTTGTCAGTTATTAAAGCAACTTCTGCAGGCTCATAACTTGAAAAAATCTCCTTAAGCTGAGCTTCGTCAACACTGAACGGCAAATTTCCTACATATATTTTCATCTTACATTTCCTCCTTACATTTCTATGAATATTAGAATTAGATTAACGCGAACTCCGGAATTTAACTGACATATTATTTTTAGAATTTAGAGGGTTTTAAAGCTTTGTATTGCCAGATGTTTAAGATAGTTTCTCGAGCTTCTCGATATGCAAAAAACTCTCTTTTGGAAAGTTTAAATTCAAAAGTTCTCAATTTACAATTTATTTTTTCTTTAACCTCATAATCTCTAGGAACATCATTAACGGTCTTATTCTTAAAAGGATTTATTCCTTCAGGAGATTGATTATAATTTTTACCTATTTTCACTAAAAGTAATTCCTATTTTTAATAATCATTGTGCTTTATTTTCAGATTCTTTTCGAGCTTCCCGATTTTTCAACCATTCCTTTCCCCAGCTTTCGTTTGTCAAACAAGCAGGGTTAAAACAGAAAATCCAAGGTCTCTTTCCTTTTGCAGTACGCATCAACTTTGGATAACCACACTCCTCACAAACCTTATCTGTTTTCTTTATCATGCCGTTAGGCGGCAAAGGCAAGGTATTAGTGCAATCAGGATAAGCATCACAGCCCACAAAATATCGCCGAGTTTTCTTAGAATAATTTATAGCCAAGTAACCTCTTTTACATCTAGGACATTCAATCAACCTGTTCTCAAACTTCTGTTTCTCTCTAAATTCAATATTCGCTTCAATCAATTCCTTCCCAATTTTATCTTGATTTTTATTAAAATCATTAGATATCTCTGTAATAGTTTTCTTAGCAGAATTAATAATTTTATCCTCCATATTAATTTGTTTCTCTTTACTTGATTCTTCCTGAATTTTATCCATATCCACTTCAAATTCTTCGGTTAATTTCTCATCAATGATTATTGG
>CAYVIQ010000019.1:0-7797 GCA_964451595.1 Candidatus Woesearchaeota archaeon | reverse complement strand
TCAATCTGTCTAAGAATTTCTTTTAACCTTGGAGCAACATTTTCTCCAGCAAATCCACCTGCAAAACCAATAGTCAAATCAGGACATTGTTCTCTTAATTCCGAATAAACCGCAACTGATGATTCCAAATCAAAAGGCATTCCTCTACCTCCTGATGGATCAATTAAAACATAACTTATAGAATCTCCATAATTATGAACTCTTTTTGCAATTTGATTTGGTGTTTTTCCATCCATTGCTTTATGTGATGCTTGAAATACAACTTGCATTTCAGGATGTTGCTCTTTTATTCTTGCAACTTGACCAATGTCTGGCCAAACTATGTTTAATTGTATTGCTCGACATAAACCATTTTCATAAACACCATCAAATATTTGAGCAACTTGATTTGATAATGTGTCAAGTTCTTTTGAATTGTAATGAACCATTGTTAAAACTTGTCTGTCGATTGCTTTCAATAATTCAGGAAGAGAATTTACAGAAGGATATCTTCTATTTTGAGTTGATTGCCCATTAAGTGTTTTGTAACTTACTAAAAATCCAAGCATTGGAATGTGTGGACTTTCCATAGAATAACCTACTTCAGAAAACTCTCTGCAAATATCTTTTGTTTCTTGAATATTTACTGGTCCTGTAATTCCAATATATGGTTTTGCATCCATAATAAATAGAAAATGTTGCTAAATTATAAAGCTTTTGCCCTTTGATTGTGTGTCTTGATGTATCACTTCGTTCATTCGATTGACGGCGATTGTAAAACTCTAAAATTTTCCTTCGGGACGTTGCACTAAAATTCAATCCCATCAGGAGAGTTTAACAGTGATTAAGAGGTTACGCTCAGTTGCACCTCGCTCAACTCAAATCGTGCTACGCACGACTTCGTTAAATTCAGATGTTAAACTCAATCAAGAGGTTTTTTCTAAGAAGATTGACTAAGATAGGTTTTCTAAAGAGAATAAATTTGATTTTCTCAAAAAATGGGGTAAAAGATATTTTCTTCACCCCGTTCCGAAAACGAATAATTTATAAATTTTAATCTATAAGGATAAATAATATGAATAAAAAAATAAGAGTGATACTCTATGGATTACTAATCTGGTTTGTCCCAGCATTATTCGCCATGCTTGTATGGGATGTTGGAAATAATGCTCCAAAGATAGGAACACTTTGGTTTGATTCTTTGATAGCGGTTATTTGGGCTTTAAATTTTGTAATAGTTGGATTTTTTTATTTTAAAAAAATTGACTCTGATTATTTTAAGCATGGATTAATGGCTGGAACTTCATGGTATTTTATCGGTATCATAATGGATTACATCATGGTAGTTTTAATCTCTGGAGCAAATATTAGTGCGTGGTATCCAGGACTTCTAAGCTATCTTAACAATTTCTTTATGGCAGCTGGAATTGGGTTTATATTAAATAAAAAGAACAAATAATATGGATGTAAAAGTAAAAGAATATTTTGAAAAACAAAAACCCTCCCAAAAGGAAATTTGTAATAAACTTCATAAAATAATCATGAAGACTTTTTCCGGTATTAAAGATGAAATGAAATGGGGAGTCCCAGTATTTGGCAACGGAAGATATTATATTGTTGTATTAAAAGACCATGTAAATTTAGGTTTCTCAAAAAAAGGACTAACAAAAGAAGAAGTAAAGCTCTTTGATGGGCACGCAAATACCACTGTTCACCTTGAGATAAAAACCTTAAAAGATATTAACGAAAAAAGAATTGTAAAATTATTGAAAATGATTAAATAAAGCGGATAAAATGAAATTCACCTCTAAACCCCTCTTTCATTTTTCGAAACGGAAAAAATCAAATTTACAGTAATTAAGAACGAAAAATATTTTTTGAACTTCTCACTATACTACTTTTCGTTTGGCATATAACAAGGGATATACATTTCAGTCCTCGGTTAGGTATTCACCAAAATTTTTCTTCCACTTCGTTCCAGAAAAACTTCTTTTATCTCAAACGTTTATTATAATTGCTAATTTGCCCTAAGCCGAAGAGTTTAAATAAATATCGAAACATTCATATGCGACAATGGAATCTTTAAAAAAAAGAAGGAAAGTTATCAAAAAAGATGTTGAACCAAGATTGATTAGACGTTTGAAAATATTCGCAATCATCATCACAATTATTTTAATTATTGAAATATATAAAGTCTTATTGGGCAAAACTAATATATCTCTCGCAATTTTTGGATTTTTAATAGGAATTACTATCGGATTAATAACTGGCAAAATATCTAAAATAATTTGGGATCCAGAAACAGAAAAAGTTGTTTCACGATTGGATAAAATAGGAATAATTTTTCTTATTTTTTATGTGTGTGTAGCAATAGGAAAAAGATGGTTATTTGGTCATTGGTTACATGGTACGGATCTTGGTACATTTACCTTAACTTTCATAGCAGGAGTTTTTTTAGGAAGACTTTTTACGATGATAAAACGCATTAAACAAGTTTTACGCAAAAAAATAAAATTGAAGATTTCATATAAATAAAATGGGCAAATTATTTGCCTTTCTTTTATATATGCAATCAAATGGATTACAATAAAATATACAGCAATAGATTTTTTTAGTATTACAAATGAAGTATTTCTTTCAATTGGCTATTCTTTAAATGATTCAATTATTCCAAAAAAATATAAAGATATAAATTCATTCTAGGGTATGGTAAAAGAAAAAGTCAAACTTATTCTTTCATATTCAACACTTGCTATCTCCTTTATTATAACCGAATTTTGGGCATACTGGGGAATCAATGAAGCCTTCCACGAGGGTTGGTACCACACATCCTTTTTACAAAATCTTGCGCTAACTTTTATTCAATATCTATCAATACCACTTATTTTTCTTACCATTACAATCATCGCCTTAAATTATAAAAAGATAGGATTTGCTCTATTTATTGCACTTGGAATTTTTACAATGTTTTTCTTTGATAGCAATGCCGGAAGATTCTTAATTTTTATTCCCATTCTGCTTTTTTCCTTTGGATTTTATTTTGGAGAATTCAAACATAAAAAAATAATTACCTTTTCATTTGTCGTGATTTTTTTATTAATAATACTGTCTTTTGGTACCCCGCAACTAATCAAAGTTGAAAATAGATTTAATGATTATAATTTTGGGGTGAGAACCATTGAAGGAAATAATATTAATTTGGTTTGGGCTCCACAAGGTGTAGGATTCCCATTAAATGGAACTGATTGGCAAACAGCAAGAAAAAATTGTGAAAGACTGAACGAGGAAGGAATAAAACTAGAAGAGAATAAAATAAATATTTGGAGACTTCCAACAAGGGATGAAATTGTTAGATCTATGACAAGAAAAAACGATAATGTAAAAGGATTTATTGATTTGCAAGGAAACACTCAATACGAAATAAAACCTGATAAAGAAACTCCCCTATGGAATCCAAATTCACAAATAATTTATTATTGGACAAGTGAAGAGAAAGACGAGAAACAATCATACTTAGTCGCATATAATGGATATATTTTAGATAGAAATAAAAATTCAGCAGCTAATTATCAAGGTTATAGATGTGTAAAATAACCTTTATAATTTTTGCAGAACAAGCTTTATATATAAAAATTGATAATAACTTAAACATCAGAACATTATCTTTGCCATAAACAAAATGAAAAAAAGAAACAAAAAAATACTCTTAACTCTCGGAATCATCTTCATCATAAGTTTCTTAGTCTTCTTTTTATTCACAAAACCAAACATCCCTGAACTCGAAACAATCAGTCTACAAGAATGGCTCAGATTCCCTTCTCCTATAGAAACTAATACAATGCAACATCAAATGGAAGTCGCAGCAACCTCACTAAACATAACACCAAACAAAGACATAAACCTGAATCAAATAATCTCACTTGCAAACAAAATAATCCAAGAAGAACCAGACACCCGCCTAATTGTATTCCCCGAAGCATCTCTGGGATTATATTACACAAAAAATAACTCTCAAGAATACCAAAAAGAAATAGCAGAATCAATCCCTGGAAATGTTACAAACCAATTAGGTAGCCTAGCAAGAAAACTAAACATATATCTAGCAATAGGACTAATTGAAAAATCAGATGACACACTCTTCAATTCTCTAATTGTCTTTGACCCCAACGGAACTATAATAGCAAAACATCGAAAACAAGAATTACACGAATACGATGCTCTAAACGGAATCAAACAAGCCGAAAACTCGGCAGACATTTTTTTCATAGATGAGTTCAAAGTAGGACTCTCAATCTGCGCAGACGCCAACAAAAAATGGCTAATCAACGAATACAAAAAAGAACAAATAGATTTATTGGTATACTCAGTCGCCTCAGACCTTCCATGGATAATTAGAAAAATAAACTACTGGCCATTCGCAACCAAATACGATTCATGGATAATTGCCTCAAACAGATTCGGAATTGAAGACGATGAAAAATACTCTGGATATATTTTTGTAGCAGATAAAAATGGAGCAATACATAAAAAAAGTGAAGGACCCGGTTATATTACGACAATAATAGGAAAAAATTAATTCATGGAAACAAAAGTTTAAATTTTAATAATCTATCAACTAATATTAAACCCCAATCAAAAATTACTTCTAAATTAATTGTTCCTTGTGGAATGAATTCGTTAAAATCGAACAAGAAAGATGGAAATATCTCCTATGTGGCGAGTTACTTTGTGTTCATAGAGACTCTTGTTTAAAACTGCGGTGAAAAGAGATAAAATATTTATCCAATTAATCTATTAAAAATAACTCCAATAGAAACAACAATTAAAACCACTGGTAAAAACGGAAGACTCAAATCAATAACTTCTAATTCTCTAAGCAACCATAGTCCGGCAAAAATTAAAATTACAACTGCAAAGGTTGGAAAAGTCCTTCTGTATTTGACTTCATGAATTCTATGCCTCATTTTTAATCACCCACGTTTGTAAAATTATAAATATAATTGCTAAAATTGCAATAATTCCCTTTACAGCAAGGAAAGAAGCATTCTGGATATTTATCTGAGGTAAACTCAAAATCCCCGCAATGATTGCTAAACTTCCAACAATAACCATTGTTATCTTCCCAAGATAATCTGAAGTTAGACCTTTTCTCTTAACAGACTTCAATTCTTTCATCGTTGTTTCCAAAATCAAACCTAATCCCAAAACAATCAACCAAAGTGTATCGATATATTCAGATACATCAATATAAAATAAACTCTCAATCATAATACTCATAAAACCAATTATGCTAACAACCGAAAGCGCAATCACAAAATTTCTCGACGCTCTCCTAGCAATATGATTCTTTTTATCACCCTTTCTCATAAACAAAACAATCTAATTGGGTTTTTATATTTTATCAAACTATATCTTTCACAATACCAATCTTTAAATTCTCTATAAACTAAAAGATTAATATGATAAAAGATTTTGAAAAATTTGAGGAAGGGGATTTTGCTAAATTAAATTTACAATCATTAGGTCTCACAAAATATGGGATTGTAAAAAAAGGAGAACTTTATGAAGTGAGTTTAGATGATTCAAAAAAAATCGATTACTATTCTGGAATCTTCAGTAAAGTTGAGAAAAAGAAAATATCTAAATCAAGGTTTATCCATAATTTCAAAAGTAAATATAATAAATTGACCGAAAAGACAAAAAAAATTAATTCTTTGAATGACATTTTTTTATTGAATGATTTTTATAAATTTAATAAAAAACTAGAATTATTGATGGAAGAAGATTATTCAGAAAATCTAAACAAAATTCATAACAAGGTTAAAATTCCTTTCTCAAATTATTTTGTAGCAAAGAAAAACAGTTACCTAGAAGATACGGAATATGTTGGAATCATTACTAACACTACTTGTTTTTCAGGTTTAACAATCGAAAATATCTTAAAAGATAATAAAATTATTGATGTTGATTATGGTGTTGTTAATAAAATACCTCTTGTTGGAAATAGCGAAAGAATAATTAAGATTGTTGAACAAAGCAACCCCTATTATCTCGATTTATCTCTGAGAAAATAATTTTATAAATCTCTAGCTTGAAGCGTTCGTCTTCCATTTGCTTTCGCACGCTTTATTGCATCAATCAACATTTCTTCGACCTTTCTCTCAAGAGCAGTCTCAACTTCTTCAGCTACCGAAGATATTGAATTTTCTCTGTCCAAATCCTTGACAGTTTTTCTTATGTTAGATTTTATTATTAATCCCATTTTATATCTAATAAATTTGACTTTTTATTTATTTTGCAAGTGCAATAATTATTCCACCGATTACAATTAATCCTCCTCCAATCCAAGATTGCCACGAAACTTTTTCTCCTAGAAAAATGAAAGCAAGTAGAAGAGCAAAGACAACACTCAATCTATCTATTGGAACTATTTGTGAGACCTTGGCTCCTTTGAGGGCAACAAAGTAAAACAACCAAGATAATGCTCCTGCTATTCCTGATAATACAATATAAAACATAGCTTTGTTATTTATTATAATTGTTTTGAAATTCGTCAATTTTCCTTCTATGAGAACGACTGCAATCAAAAAAACAGCCATAACAATAGCACGAATTGCCGTCGCTGTATGAGAATCAACATTTTGCAAACCTATTTTACCAAATATAGCAACAAGTGAAGCAAAAACCGCAGACAAAAGTGCAAATACCAACCATCCCAACATAATTGAATTAATTTAGTGGATTATTTAAATTTATTTAGAAAAATATTTTAATCTTTGTTTCAAAAAAGGTGATTATCTTTCTTCCTCTGAATTCTCAGGCCTCATCAAAGGAAATATAACAGTTTCCCTCAAAGGTTTTCCCATTAAAAATCCAAATAATCTTTCAGAAACACCAAACCCGCAAGTCGGAGGCATTCCATGTTTCAAAGCTTCAACAAAACTCTTGTCATGATCCATCGCTTCACCATCCCCAGAATCTTTTTGCTTCATCTGTTCTTTGAATCTTTCTTCCTGATCTAAAGGATCATTCAACTCAGAATAGCCATTACCAACTTCACTTCCAGCAATTATAACTTGGAATTGTTCAACTTTTCTTATATCCTCAGGATTTCTTTTGGCCAAAGGTGCAAGTTCTACCGGCTGCCCCGTTAAAAACCCTGGACCAGATAATTTTTTACGGCAATATTTCCAAAGTAAATCAACCATCCTCCACTTATCAACATTCGGATCAAAATCTAATTTCAATTCTTTTAATTTGGACATAATTTCTTTTTTATCTGATTTGTAAATGTCCACTTTAGTATTTTTCTTTATCAAACTTTCAAAATCATAAATTTCCCATTTCTTTCCCAAGTCAACTTTATGCCCGTGAATTTCAAATTTCAAAGTTCCAAAAACTTCTTTCGCAACTTTCTTGTACATTTCCTCGACGAGTTTCATCCCATCTTCATAATTTGCATAACCCCAATAGAATTCCATCTGAGTATAATCTTGCAAATGTTCCATGTCCATCCCCTCATTTCTAAACTGTCTTCCAATCTCAAAAGTTTTATCGTAGCCCGCAACCATTAATTTTTTCTGCCAAAGTTCTCCCATAGAAATTCTTAAATAGACCTCTATATCTAAAGCATTATGGTGCGTCTTAAATGGCGTCGCTGCCGCCCCGCCAGCAGAATTCTCCAAAACTGGTGTCTCAACTTCTAAAAATCCTTTGCCAATCAAAAAACTCCTCATAGTATTCCAAAATTTTGATTTCTTGATAAACATCTCTTTAACTTCATCATTCATCAAAATATCTAAATATCTTTTCCTATAT
>CAYVIQ010000018.1:0-7805 GCA_964451595.1 Candidatus Woesearchaeota archaeon | reverse complement strand
ATAATATTTACAAATTATTCTAATGATTCGGTTCTAAATGGAAGTTCAATTATATCTAAATTCATATTAATTGGATCCTTCTTATTCTTTGCAATTTTTTCTATTTATACATATGTCAAATCAAAATGGAAAATTGGAGTGAATGAAATCATAATTGCTTCTTGGATGATTCCAATGATTTTGGCATCAATGGGTGCAGTGAGGTTCATATTTGCTGTTGTGCCATTTATTTCTTTTATGGCTGTCTATTCTGTTTTCGAATTTTATAGATTTGGAATGAAAAACCGGGATAAATCTATTAGAATAATTATTATGTTATTTATTCTAGCAGTTTTAATAATTGGCATAATTGTTTTAATTAATTATTATAATTCGGCGAAATTACAAGCAACCTATCAAAAACCTTCATATAATTATGACTGGCAAAATGCAATGAATTGGGTTAGAAAAAATACTTCAGAAGATTCTCTGTTTTTACATTGGTGGGATTACGGTTATTGGATTCAAACAGGAGGGAATAGAGCAACAGTCTCGGATGGAGGTCATGTGCAAAATTATTTTGGTGGAAACGAGAAAATTGGGAGATATGTTTTAACGACTCCTTATCCAGAAACAGCAAAATCATTTATGAAAACATTTGGGGTAGATTATTTGTTAATTGACTCCACTGATTTAGGAAAATATTCTGCATATTCTTCAATTGGTGATGGAGATAATATTTCAGATAGATATTCATTTTTAACAACATTCACATCCGATGCTTCACAAATGAAAGAAACAAGTACAGGAGTAACAAATGTTTACACAGGAGGTGTATATTTAGATAAAGATTTGATTTATAATGACAATGGAACTGAAGTTTTCTTGCCCAGTTGGAATGCAGCTTTGATAGCAGTTACAATAAGTTCTACAAATGATGGTTCATATTCTCAACCAACAGGAATCTATTATTATAATGAACAATATTATTATTTCCCTATAAGATATATCGCAACAAGCTCTAATCATTATGATTTTGGGAGCGGAGTTGATGCAACTGTTTATATTTATCCTCGCTTGACAAGTAACCAAGAACTTGAATCATATGGGGCTTTGATATATCTCTCTGAAAAGACACAAGATAGTTTATTTGCTAAATTATATTTGATGAACGATCCTTTTAACGAATATTCTGAATTAAAACTAATTTTCTCGGAAAATAGATATAGACAAGAATTTTATTATAATGGTAATTATTATGGTCCGATTAAAATTTGGGAGGTCGATATAGACGCAATGAATAATATAATTACTCATAAAGAATTCACAGAACTTCAAGAAGGAGTAAGTGATTTAGATAATTTGCAGTTCACAAAGTAGATTTAAATTAAAAATGGAGAAACACAATAATTCTTTTAAATCAAAGTTTCTCTTAAATTAAATGGAAAAGAAAAAAATAGCTTTATTCCATCCTTGGATAAAAAGTAGGGGAGGTGCAGAAAAAGTAGTCCTCGAAATAGTGAGAAATTCTAACCAGGAAGTAGATGTTTATACTTGGGTTTATGATAAGAAAAACACTTTTAGAGAATTTGAGGACATAAAGATAAATATTATTTCACCAAAAATCTTTTCCAAATTAAAAAGAGAGAAAATTCTGAGAGGAATATATCCTTTCCTACCTTTTAATAAAAAGATACCTTTAGAAAGATATGATAAATTTCTTATTTCAACATCGGGAATTGGGGAGTTTATTACATTTAGAAACTATAAAAAAAATAAAACTTATGCATACATTCATACTCCTTTAAGAGAAGCAAATGAAAAAATTGTTAAATGGAATCTAAACAATCATTATCATTCTTTTCTAAGAAAACAGATTTATCTCTTTGCGGTAAAGATTTATCGGATTCTTGAGAGAAAAGCTTGGAGAAATTTAAATTTTTTAATATTTAACTCTGAGTTGAGCTATTCTCGAGCAAATGAACATCATCTTATAAAAAGCCAAAAAACATGCGTTATTTATCCTCCAATAATACAGGAAAAAATAAAAAGATATAAAAAAACAAAAAAAGATTTTATCTATGTATCGAGATTAAATAATCCAAAAAGACAAGATATACTAATTGAATCTTGGAAACTTTTTTCAAAGAAGAATCCAGAATATAATTTAATATTTGTTGGTGATATAGAAAATAAATCCTATCACAAAAAACTGCTTAAAATGTCTAAAGGAATAAAATCAATAACGTTTTTAGAAAAGTTATCTAAAATGGAACTAGAAAGACTCATTTCAGAGTCTTTTGCAGGAATTTTTTTAGGTTATCAGGAAGATTTTGGATTAGTTCCTTTGGAGATAATTTCGGCAGGAAAACCTTTAATCGCTGTTGATGAAGGAGGCTACACAAAATTAATTGAAAACCACCCCTTATTTCATAAAATAAAAGAAAAGCATAACAGTAAAGAAATGATTGAAGAAGTAACCAAAGAATTAGAAGGATTTATTAAAAAGGATTATTCCAAGGCAAAATCAAAAAAAATTAAATTAAATAATTTTATTGAAGAGATTGAAGAGGTGATTGGAGAATGAAAAAAGAAATTAAAGTCTATCTTCAATATCCTTGGAAATACTCAGATTCTCCTTATTACAAATATCTTATTGAGAATCCTCCTGAAAACACAGTATATATGAACACTTTGAGGGAGAAAGGTGCAACATACAGTAAAAAAAGATTAAAAAGATTATACTTTGTAAAGACACAAATAAGAAAATGGACGAGAAAATTAAATCTAGCGATTCCAAATGTGCATTTAAGTCGAAAAGGAGATTATGATTTAATTCATTGTGCTCATTGTTTAAGCAAAAATAGAGACAAACCTTGGGTAACTGATATTGAAGGAAAATGGTCACTCTTTATTTCTGGACAGAATAAAGAAGGGGTTAAGAAAGTTGAAAGATTATTGAACAGGGGAAATTGTAAGAAAGTTCTGCCGTGGACAGAGAAATCCAAAGAAGAATTGCTTAAAATGATTCCTTCTATTGAAACTAAAATGGAAGTTGTTTATCCTGCAATTCCAAAAAGAGAAGATTTAACAAAAAAACCCACAGATAGAATAAATCTACTTTTCTCTGGGAGATATTTTTTTCAAAAGGGAGGGCTTCATGCAATTGAAGTAATGGATAAGTTGACAAAGAAATATAAAAATGTCTATGGGTTTTTTATTTCATCAATTCCTAAAGAAATCTTAAAAAAATATTCAGGAAACAAGAAAATTTCATTCCACGAATTAATGCCTCAAGAAGAGCTTTTTAGACTTATGAACAAATCCCATATTTTTCTGTATCCAGGGTATTCTGACAGTTTCGGCTTTGGATTTCTAGAAGCAATGAGTTTTGGACTTGTAACGATAACCGTCGACGGAAGCTCAAGAAAGGAAATAATAACTGAAGGAAAGACTGGATTTGTTATTGATGTAGGAGATGTCTATCAATTAAATAGGGAATTAATAACAAAAAAGGAAAGAGATGTAGTCTTACAATTAACAAAAAAAGTTTCCCTGCTAATAGAAAATCCAAAACTCCTAAAAAAGATGTCCGAAAACTGCTTAAAAGAAATTAGTAAAGAAAAATTCTCAATAAAAGAAAGAGATAAGAAATTAAATAAGATTTATAGGGAAGCATTAAAATGAAGAATATTTTAAAACGACCATTATCCAGATTTAATTCAGAACTAATGAAAAGATATAACATTGGATTTGTGGCAAATTACCCTCTTAGAACATCAATTAAATTTGCTTTAGAATATTTTAAGGGGAGAAAAATAACCTGTGCAGAAATTGGTACTTATAGAGGAGAAAATGCTTTATATATACTGGAGAAATTGAATATTAAAAAAATTTATTTAATTGATCCTTGGGAAAAATATCCAGGATATAATGAATATGACAAGGATAAATTAAGAAGATACTTTTTGGAAACAAAAAAAAGATTAAGAAAATATTCTGATAAAATAGTTTATATGATGAATTTATCAAAAGACGCCTCAAAAGAGATTTCGGAGAAGCTTGATTTTGTTTATGTTGATGGAAATCATGATTATGAATATGTTAAAGAAGATATGGAACTTTATTGGAATAAACTTGCAAAAGGAGGTATTCTAGCAGGGCATGATATTTCCTGGCCAGGAGTAGGGAAAGCTTTTTGCGAATTTGTTGAGAAAAAAGGTCTTGAGCCAAACATTGCAAATATGGATTGGTGGGTAATAAAGAAATAATTTCAAATCAAGAAAACTCCGAACTTAATTGCTCCCTTCCAAATGTAGATTCTCTTAACAATCATTGTCAAAGGGAGAAGTAGTAAGACGAGAAGTGTATCTTTTACCCTAAATGTTCGTCCATTTCTAAGATACTGATTGGCGCAATAAGCGAATCCAGGTAAAAAATATGCACCAAGAAAAAATTTCCAAGAAAAAAATGCAGATAAAATAATTAAACATAATAAGAAGAATTCAATTGGGTGAGAAATCCTCCAAATTCTTGGGATATGTTGTTTTAATATATGACTCCTCTTGTGCTTTTTGAATAACAACGGTTCTCCAATAAACCTTTTTCTTTCAAAAATAAATCTTTTAATTGTAAATCGAGATTGTCTATGAAAAATTTCTGCTTCTTTATTAAATGTAGATTTAAACCCCTTTTTCAACGCCATCAATCCAAAATCAGTATCTTCCCTAAAAACAATAAATCTATCATCAAACTTACATTTCTCTCCTACAACTTTTTTTATTCCCAAGTTTGCAGTAAGAAACCTATTTGGAGTAAATTCATTCTCCACTAACCTATCAAACAAAGGTTTCTCTTTGGATTCATAAGAAATCCTTCCCTCAACCAAATCAAATTTCCTAAGAGATTTTTCCATCTCAGATATCCAATTTTTAGAAGGAAAACAATCAGAATCAATAAACAAGATATTCTTTCCTTTTGCAATTTCAACACCTTTATTTCGATTAAATGATGCTCCAGGCTTTTCTGCCTTGTAATAATTTATTCTTTTCTCTTCACAAAAATTTTTTAATTCAGAAGAAAATTTTTCATTTGATTTTTTATCATCAATAATTATAATTTCTTTGTCAAAGGGCAGTTTACCTTCAAAATTATTTAAAAATGTGTTTAAACACTTAAAAATAAAATTATCGTTCATAACTGGAATAACAACGCTTGTTTTCATAATCTATTTAGACAATAAATCTTTTTAAAGATAAGGGAACTTTTAATTAAATGAAGAAAAAGATATGTTTTGTAATGGATGCCTCACCAGAATTTCTTGGAGGTACAAGTATTTATGTTCTTAACTTTCTTAGATTTTTAGAAAATCATCTCAAATATGAAATAACTTGTCTATTCCCTTCAAAGGAATTACAAATTTATAATAAAGGCGGGGTAAAATTTGTTGGATTAAAATCAAAATATTTCTTCCCATTTAATTTTATTAATTACACAAAAAAAGTTGCTAATTTTCTAAAACAGAATGAATTTGACTTAATTAATAGCCATGCAATGGCGGGAAATTACCTAAGATACCTTATTCCAAAAAACTCATTTACAACAAACACTTATCATGGTGTAGCATATTATTTTTATAAAATTCATCTTAAAGAAAAGAACCTCCTAAAAAAACTTGGTGCAATATACTACATGTTTTTTGGTTATCTTTTAGAAAAACCTCCAATGAAAAGAGTGGACAAAATTATCTCGGTTTCAGAACATGTAGAAAAAGAATTAATTGATCTTTACGGAAAACCAAGAGCAAATGAAGTTATAAGGAGTAGTGTTGATACTTCAACTTTTAAGAAAAGAAAAAAATCAAAAACACTAAGAGAGTTAAATTTAAAGAGAAATAAAATTCATGGGCTTTATGTGGGTAGAGGTGGACCTTGGAGAAAGGGTCTTGATCGAGCTATAAAAATTTCAAATAAAATTTATAAATTAAATAAAAATTATTCCTTAATTGTTATCGGTCCAACAGAGAATAAAGAAAATAAAAGGATTATTAATTCCTTCGAGGGGGACTTAAGATATATTTCCCTCTCAGATAGAGAATTAATCTCAAAGTATTATTCAATTTCAGATCTATTTTTTTGTTTTTCAAGATATGAAGGAGGAGCACCAATTTTAACGTTGGGTGAAGCAATGGCCTCTGAAGTTATACCTATTTGTTCAAAAGATTCAAAACAGGAAATTATAAAAGATAATGAAAACGGGTTAATCGTAAACAAATTTGATTCAGGCGATGCAAAAAGAATAATCAATGTAATTAACGATAGAAAAAAAAGAAAGAGAATATTGGAGAATAATACAATGAAAATAAGTGAATATTCTATTAAAAATTGGGGTAAAAAATATATGGAGGCAATTGAATTATGAAGCCAATACCTAAAAAAAGGAAAATAATTTTTTCCACAGGCTCTATATTTAATGGAGGGGGGATAGGAGACACATCTTATAACACAATTCTACAGTCTTACAGAGAAGGATACTTGGATAAAATAATCTGCTGGAAACATAAAGAAAGTGAGATAAAGGATAAGGACATAACCAATTTCAAAATTATTTATGCTACGGGAAGGAATTTTATAAGATCGATCCAAAAATGGTTTTTCAAAAATTTTGATTCTTATTATTATATAAATAATCTTTATGATTATCTTGCCGCTGAGAAATTGACAAAATCTGAAATATTTCATGGAGGAACAAATTACTCTAAAAGAAGTTTAAAAAAGGCAAAGAAAATGGGTGCAACATGCATAATTAGTCATTGGTCATCCCATCCTTTAACACAAATAAAATTAATTGAAGATGAATATAAATCTCTTGGGAAGAAATTCTTTTTCAATTCCGCAAAATCAAGAAAACAAATGATAGAAGAAATTAATTCCGCCGATTATATCTCAATCCCATCGGATTTTGTTGAAAGAAGCTTTATAGAAAATGGGGTTCCAAAAGAAAAGCTAATTAATATCCCATTTGGGGTAGATTTAAAGAAATATGACGGAATAAAAATGAAAAAGGATAAGAAGTTTAGGGCGATTTTTGTAGGTCAAGTTTCAATAAGAAAAGGGATTCATTATTTACTTAAAGCATGGAATGAATTAAATCTAAAAGACTCCGAGCTGCTGATTGTTGGAAGTATTCTTCCGGATGCTAAAGAAATTGTTAATCAATATAAAGGAAACAAAAATATAAAATTCACAGGGTTCGATGATCCAAAGAAGTACTATCCTATTTCAGATGTCTTTGTTTTCCCCTCAATAGAAGAAGGAAGTGCATTAGTTACATATGAAGCAATGGCTTCAGGGCTTCCTATAATTGTAACTCCAAATACAGGTTCTATTGCAAGAAACGGCAAAGAGGGTTTTATTATCCCCATAAGAGATGTTGATAAATTAAAAGAGAAAATAGAATTTATGCATGATAATCAAGAAGTTTGCGAAAAGATGGGTAAAAATGCAAGAAAATATGTTGAAAAATTTCCTTGGGAAGAATATAGCAAAAAGATTTTGGAAGTTTATTTAAAGATATTAAAAGACAGAAATGGGAAGTAAAATATTCTACAAGATCTTTGGATTTCCTTTTTGTGTTTTAAGAGGAGATTTTTTGGTATGGGATAGGTTTTTCTGGATTAAAAAAAATATTCCTCCAGAAAAACAGAAAGATTTACTGGATGTGGGCTGTGGAAAAGGAGCGTTTTCCATTTATGCATCTCTCAAGGGGTTAAACGCCCTTGGATTGACCTGGAATGAAAAAGAGAAAAAAGAAGCTGAGAGAAATGC
>CAYVIQ010000017.1:0-8061 GCA_964451595.1 Candidatus Woesearchaeota archaeon | reverse complement strand
TTTCTTTTGTGTCTGCCTAAACGCCCTCCTCTTCCCTCCACCAAACTTCCCTTTTGATTGGCCAATGGAAATCAAATCTGTTTGCAAATGAACCAAAGTGTCAACAATTTCTGGCTCAAGAATTTTCATTTCTTTATCAAGAATCTCATCAATATTTTTGATCTTTCCGTCTAAAACCTCTTTTCCTAATTTTGTCTTTGGCTCCCAACCAGTCAACAATTCTTCACGAGTTAATTCCTTACCTCTTCTTCTAGGTTTTGATTTTTCTTCAACTCTTTTCTCAGATTCTTTTTCAAGTTCTTCTAATTCTTTCAAATCTTTTTCATCAAGAACTTCTTCAGGATTTTCAGCAAATTCGTCAATCATTTTCTCTGTCGCTTCAACAGCGTCGGTACTAAGATTATCCTTGTATGCTTCAGATGTTTTCTTTTCTTCTTCTGTTGCCATTTTATATTTTATCTAAATTTGATTTAATTTTTGAAACATCAACGTTGTTTTTCAAATGTTCCCCGTTTAATCTGTTTTCTTCTGGAAAGGCTTCTTCTTTCGAAACAATCTTAATCCCTGCATCAATTAAACCTTTTATAAAAGCGAAAACCTTTGTCTTATGTAAAACTCTTATCATACCTAAATCTACAATTGGAGTTTCCAAGTTATTCTTCAAAATTTTCTTTCCTGCGAAATATCCAATCAAATACGACGCTGTTACAGATTTCAAACTTCCTTTTGCCTTTTCATCCCAACCGTGTTTCAATAAATCTTTAGTATTAATCCCAAACACAATTTTATCCTGCGCTTCATAACTTTCAACATATTGTACAATTAGATATTGATTTGTCCTTCTAAAAACTATTCTTGGCTTCTCACTCTTCAAAAGTTTTATTCTCTTATTGTAATCTGTTTTATTTTCTCTTCTTCTTCTTTTTTGTACTTTCATTTTCTAAGTCCTCCAATATAGTCTTTCAAATTTGCTTTGCTTTTAAAAACTTTATTTCTTATTTTCTTTCGAATGTCTTTCGCTTCTTCAACACTTAAATCTCCCCTCTCTCGAAGATTCTTTACATATTCTCTAAGTTTTCTCGTCATAATAACATAATCCCTCTTCCTAGTGTTAACTTTCTTCCGTATGTTTCCAGGTCCTTTCTTCCTCTTACGGACAACAACTTTCTTCCTTCCAGAGACTTCCTTAATTCTAATCGCCCCATCATTATGCAAATCCCTTATATCTTGTTTTGTAATTGATTCTTTAATTTCATCCTTTCTCTCGTGAACGAAAACAATTCTTTCTTTTCCAACTTTCAAAGCTCGTGCTGCTAATTCTTTTTTAGTTCTTAAGTTCATTTTTTCTTTTCCTCATTAGTTTTATTTTCTTTTGAATCTTTTTTCTCGGATTTTTTTATTTCAACTTTTTTCTCTTGAGTTTTCTTATCCTTCTTCGCGTTTTTCAATTCAACTTCTTTCAAGAATTTTTTAATATTCAAATTGTGAATTTTTATGTTTGATTTTTGTGCTTCTTTTGCAATTTCAATTTTCTTTTTCATTCCAATTTTAGCTAAAACTGGCATTTCATTTTCTCTAATTCTTTTTAATTCCAAAACGTTTGAAATCTTAACTGGAACCTTTTGTTCTAACATTCCTCTTGCAACTCTGTCAGTACCATAACCAATTGAAACAACTTTTCTATGTCCTTTTCTCTTCTCACGCATTTTATTATCTCTTCCAGTCGGTTTCTTCCATTTCTGCTTGTTCTTTCTACCTTTACCAAGCTTTGACAGTTTGTGAACATCCTTTCTCAAAAATTTTGGTTTTCTTTTTTCTGTCATTTAAATCTCCTTCCTATCTTTTTTAGTTATGTAAATTCCATCTTGGAAAATTCTTCTATCTCTGTTTCTAACTTTTGTAACAGCCTCGAAGTTTGCAGCTGCCTGTCCTGCAAGTTCTTTGTCAACAGATTTGATTATTATAATATCTTTATTAACTTCAACTTCAACACCCTCAGGAATCGTTGTTTTTCTTTCAATTTTTTCTCCGTAATAGTTTTTTACAGAAGCATTTCTGCCTTCAATTTTCACAGTCATTGGGAAATGCGATGAAGCAACTTTCAATTCATAAGTAAACTTTTCCTGAACTCCTCGAATCATATTTCTTATATGTGCAACAAAAGTATTCATCATTTTCTTTTCATTTTTTGTTGCTTTAGCGTGCGAAATTTTAATCTCCTTTCCAGCAATTTTCAAATCCAAATTACCCAAATTCAATTCTCTAGAATTTTCTCCTTCAGGACCTTTGACTTTCAAAATCCTATCAGCAAAACTAACTTCAACGCCTTCGGGAATTTCAATAATTTGTTCTAATGGTTTTTTCATTTTCTGTATGTTTTATTTATCTCATTGATTCTCGATTTATAGTTATCGACATTCTTTTCTCTTGTTTCTAAATCCATAATGTAAGCCGATGCAATATCTATTTGTTCACCAACCATTTCCTTATTTATCAAATCTATGTCTGGAAGAAGTTGATTCTCTATGAATTGGAGTTGGTTCTCTAAAGTTGCCTTCAAAGTTTCTGTATCATAACTCTCTTCTTTTATTTGTTGATAAATCTCTCCAATATCCATTTTACCAGAAATATGCAACTAAGCACCCTCCAATATTTTCTTCAAGCGCCTCTTTGTATGTCATCAAACCTTTGTTAGTTGACAAAATCAAGATACCTATGTCTCTTGCAGGTAAATATCTTCTTCTATATTTCTCAATCTGGTCAACAGAACAAGTGAATCTTGGCTTAACCGCTTTACATTCTTTCAAATCTCCGAGAGTAACTGTCAAAGATTTTTCCTTAGCGTCAATCTTATATTTCTTTATCGCGCCTTCTTGTTTCATTATCTTAAGAACTTCTATCAAAACGTTAGAAATTATTTTTATCTTAACATTTTCTTTCCCAGCTACCTTTGCATTCCGTAGCATGTTCAATCCATCAGCAACAACATCGTGACTCATTTTAACTATATTTATTAAATCCTAATTCCTCCGCAATTTCTCTAAAAGCCTGACGACATAAATTTAATCCGTACATTTTTATATGCCCTCCAAACTGACCTGTTTGTTCGCATCTTTGCAAAGCTTTTCCAGTCGTTCTTTTCTTCGGCTTATTATGTTTTATATATCTCTGCAACTTTGCAGGTTTATTCTTCAATTGCTTAAACATTTTCTCGTAATTACTTGCAGTCATTTTAACTAAACTCCGTCTGGAAATTTTCTTCCATAAATTTAACTATTTCTTCTTTCGAAATTATTTGTTTCTTTCCCACTTTACTTCTCTTTATCTTCTTCAATTTAACTCTTCTTCCAGCCCTTTTGAATGTTATGGTAACATCGAATCCCATTATTCCAATTTCTCTTTGATATTCAACCCCTGGAATTTCAATGTATTCTTTTATTCCAAATGAAAGAGTATTTTCACTAGCTTGTTTTTTCCTTAACTTATTATCAACTGTATTTAACAATCTCTTCAATAGATCTTCCTTTTCCGATCCACGTAAAGTAACTACCGTGCCAACTTCCAAACCAGGTCTTACACTCCATGTGGGGATTCTTTTTCCAGCACGAGTTTTCATAGGGTTTTTTCCAGTAAGATATTTCAAAAGTTTGTGCCCTTTTTCTAAATATTCTCCTGTCCCCCCTACATTCAAAACAATTTTCTCGATTTTTATTTCCTTCATAGGATTCACGTTATTTTCATTTTTTTCTTCTACCATTATTCTATCACCATCAATTGTTTAATTAAAACATTAATTTTATCGCCCGATTCGGATTTAACAGACGCCATTTTTTTCTCAAGATTCAAGCTTTCAATCTGACCTTTTTTACCAGCATGCTTTCCTGCAAAAACGATAACATTTGATTTCTCTTTCAAAGGCAAAATTTTATCAATCTTCTTGCTTTTCAAATCAATAACAACCGAATCATTTGTTTTACAATTTTTATCATACAGAGAGTTTCTTCCATCAGATAAGTTTATTTGAACTTTTCTACCTCGCAAAACTTTCTTACCAACAATCTTTGAAACTTTCTTACCTGAATCTTTCTCGGATATTTCTTCTACTGCGAACTTACCGTTTTCCTTCAATGAAAGTTTGTAATTTTTCTTTGACGGAACAACTGTAATAATATCTCCTAGGTTTACCGAATTTTTCTCGCTCTTTGGAACTCTTCCGTTAATCAAAATATTTTTTGCGTTTAATGCTTTTTTAACTTCTTTACGATTGTTAGCAATTTCTAAAATATCTCTGAAAACAACTAAAACAGGCAAACCAGTTTCTAAATTTGAATTTGGTTTCACTACAAAAGTCGTTCCCTTCCTTGGAACAGGCCAGTTCTTTGGTACTGCTTCACGCTTTAGATGTTTCATTGTTTCTTACTCTCCTTATTTTTACTTTCTTTAACTTCCTTTTTAGGTTCTTTGGTTTCAGTTTTTTTCGCTTTTTGTTTTCTATCCGCCATTTCAATTATTTGTAAGTTCGATGGTTTCAAGGGAACATTTGCTTTGGAGTTATCCATTTTTGTAGCTTGAATCCCTTCAATGTAAACCTTTGAATATTTTACACTAACACTCAAAACTTTGCCTTGCTGACCTTTGAATTTTCCTCTCATAACCTTTACTTTATCATCTTTCTTAACTTGAATATTTCTCTTTCCAATTTTTTCTCTAAGAGGTTTAGCAAGATTTACGCTAACAAGTTTTGCTTTCAAATGCAACGGAGCATTCGCTTTGTATTTCCTCTGTTTCCGAGGCTGTTTACTCGCTTTCCATGCTGTTGAAAATTTTTTATTCATTTTAATAAACCACCGAAGCAATTTTCGCAACTTGCGCCCATCGCTCTTGAACCTCCCTTGCAACTGGTCCTTTAATTTGAGTTCCTTTCGGATTACCTTTATCATCTTTCAAAATTGCAACTGCATTATCTTCGAATGCAACTCTCTCTCCAGTATTTCTTCTGAATGGTTTTTTCTGTCTAACAATAACAGCGTCGAAAACTTTACCTTTCATATCTGGAACACCTTTTCTAACTGAAACTTTAACCCAATCCGCAATCTTTCCAGCAACTTGTTTTCCTTTTTTAGCTTTAGCTTTCTTAACTCCAACTAACTTTACAATTTTAGCACCACTATTATCTGCAGCAACCATTATTGCTCCCAAATTCAATCCTTCGGTTGTCTTTGCTGAAACTGCTTTCATTTTATTTCTTTCCTCCTTCAACTTCTGAAGAATCTTTTATTTTCTTAACTACAACGAAATGTATAATCTTACTTAACGGTCTACATTCTTGAACTCTTACTAAATCTCCTACATTAATCTCTTTTTCCATTGTAATTGGAAGTCTTGCATGAACTTTTGTTCTCGAAGGAGCATAACGTTCGTATTTTTTAACATAAACATTTCTCTCGAATTCAATTACAATTCTTTTGTTGAATTTTTTCTTAACAGTTCCCTCAAAAATTTTTCCTCTCGGATTAATTATTTTCTCTGGAGTTTCAACTATCTTAGTCTCAACTATTTTTGATTTTTTTCCTGCTACTTTTTTCATTTTATTTTCTGTCATTTTATTTCTCTGAATGGTTAATCTTCAATTGAAGATTCATCAAACCCTAATTTTATCAAGGCTTGTTTTACTTTCTTCGTGTGCTCACCTTGCAATTCAACTTGGTTGTCTTTGTAAGTTCCACCGCAGGCGAGTTCATTCTTCAAACTCTTTGCGATTTTCTTTACATCGATTCCTTTGTCGAACCCTGTCACAAGAGTAACAATCTTTCCGTATCGCTTTTTATCGGTTGTTACCCGTATCTTTTGGGAGCCTTTCGCGAGATCTTCCCATTCTATTGCCGCTTTAGGCAATCCAGTTGTTGGATCTATTTCCATGTTTATTTATTGTTCAACTCCTTGGATTTATTTGTGCCTTTTAAGACATTTTCCGCGTTGTTGAATGTATGTATTCGTGCAATTATCTTTCTTATTTGTTTCGATTTATTTCCTCCTTGCTTCGAAACTCCTTCCTTTACAAGTTCTACCTTCAAATCTTTAAGTTTCTTGTCACGATTTGCTTTATCTAATTTTTGAATTTCCTTATATTTCATTTGCTTTTTCTCCTTACAGTTTTCTTTTTAATTTTCTTTTCGGGCGAATTCATTTCTTCAGCATTTTGTTTCAATTTGTCTATCAAATTTCCGTCAATGTTTACTTTATCCTTCATTATTGCATGAGGGGACAAAATACTTACTTTGACTCCAACAGTTCCAGGTTTTGTTTCGGCCCGAGCCTGAGCACGACTTACAACCTTAGCTGAATCTCCAGTTTTCTTTAAGTAACCTTGAGCAAATCTCCATGTTTTTGCCCTCGAACCTGGAAGCTTTCCACTCAATCTAATTTCACAACCCAAAGCTCCCGCCTTCATAACTTTCTCTAAAGTTCTGTAAGCAATAACTTTGAATTTTAAAGGCCCAAATCTTTCTAATCCTAATGCAATTTCATCAGCAATAATCTGTGAATCATATGCTGGCTCAGTTATCTCCTCTATTTCCACATGTAAATTCTGGAATTTGAAATTCTTCTTTAACATATTCGTCAATTCATTCAAACTTTCTCCTCCACGACCAATAACCAAACCCGGTTTGTCCGTCGATATAATTACCTTTTCTCCAACAGGGGTATATTCAATCCTAACTCTGCTCATCTTTCCTTTTCCAATTAATTCCTTTATCATTCTTTTCATCGCAAATTCTTCTTTCTTAAATTTTACAGTTTGTTTCTCTTCCATTATTTTTTACTCTCCTTCTTCTTTCCTATTTTAATTTTCTTTTCTCTAGCAACTAATTTAATATGTGTTCTTTTCCTTTCCCATCTTCCGAATCTTCCCATCGGTCTCGCTGCTTTGTTTGAAACAGCTTCAGAAACTACTGGTTCATCCATCTCATTTGCAGTTGCATTTCCTGCAAGACTTTTTAATAAAACAATAAAATGTTTTGAAGCATTAAGAGGATATCTTCCCGCACCAGATGCAATCTTGCCTATGCCGTGTTTATGGCCATACTCTCCAACCATTGGAACATGCTTTTTTTTAGCCATAACTTCCTCTAATTCTCTTATTGCATCTCCAATTCTTTTGTTCTTTATGAACTTACAAATTGCAATTGCGTATTTTGTTGAAACTGGAACACTCGTTGCATTAACAACTGCGAAATCTCTTTTCACTTTTGGAGTTTGAACTTTTTTACTTTCAATTTTTTTCTCTTCAGTTTTAATCTCTTCTCTTGGAACTTCAACTTTCTCATCAGTTTTTTTATCGTCCAATTTAACCGGAGCTTTAGCCATTTCTTTCTTGTCGACTTTTTTTGGAGCAACAGCTACATTTTTTTTCTGTTCTGTTTTCCCTGTTGGTTTTTCTGTGTTTACCATTTTGATTATTTCTTACTCTTTGCTTTACTTCCTTTAGTTGCACCTACTCCTGATTTTGTATGTGCAACTCTATTTCTCGTAGGAGCAAATTCTCCAAGAACATGCCCTATCATTTCAGCACTAATATCTACTGGAACAAAATTATTTCCTCTGTGAACTTGAATATTCATTCCGACCATTTGAGGAACAACAACCATTCTTCTCTTATGCGTTTTTATCTTCTTACCTTTAGATTGTTTTGTTCTGCATCTTTTTACAAAGTTTTCAATTTCTTGAAAATTTCTAAGAACCGTCCTTCTTGCTCTTGAAGGCAAATATTTTGCAATCTCTCGAGTATCCAAAGCTTTAAGCTCTTCAATTTCTTTTCCACGATATTTGAATTGTTTTTTTTGATGTTCCATTTTGATTAATTCCTATGTCCTGTTCTTCTTGGTCTCAATAAACCAACCTTTGCACCCGGAGGCGAATTCCTCTTAGCAATCTTGCTCTTTGGAACTTTTCCTCTACCTGAACCGAATGGGTGGTCAATTGCATTAACCTTAAGTGCACTCGTACGAGGCCATAATTTACTTTTTGCTTTTTTAATGTGAAATTGTTTCCCTGCTTTAA
>CAYVIQ010000016.1:0-8531 GCA_964451595.1 Candidatus Woesearchaeota archaeon | reverse complement strand
TAAAAAATAGACTCAAAAATATAACATCGCAGATTAAGTAAAAACTAAATCTTTCTTGAATTCTTTTTTATTTTTTCAAATTAATACAAAGCATTTTATATAAAAAATTATCTAAAATTCTTCGAAAAAAAATGAAATCTATCGATTCAACAACAACTCAATCTTCTTAGGATTTCTTTTTATCTCTTTTACAATTGTTGCAGGACCAATTATTGTTATTGCTCCAAAATCACCTTTTATCAAAAGATTGACAATACCTTTCCTTATCCTACTCATAAAACCACTTTCCTCGTTCTCTGAAATAACTGCCAATTCAATACCTTTGAAATTTTTAACATGTCCAATCATTGCCATCGTATCTCCAATCAATCGAGTCTCTTCTGAAGGTTCCAATTTCCCTTGTAAAAAGAGAATATTATTTCCTAAGACAATTTTAAGAATTTTTTTTATTCTTTCATTGCTATCAAGGCTTCTAATTTCTGAATAAGGTAAAAATTGAATTGAAAAACCGTTTATTTTTCCCAGCCCCTTTTTTTTAACCATTTTATTCTTAATGAAATTTACTTTTTAATTCTTACTAAATTTTTTTTGAGAGTTTGAATACTGACTCATAAAACTCCTCAAGATTTGTTCCATCCTTGGCACTTATTCCCACAACATCATATTCTGGAAATGCAGATTCTATCTTTTTAATATCCGATTTTCTAAGATCAATTTTATTCGCAACAATTAAAACAGGAATTTTTCTCGCAACAAGATTACCCAAGATTGTTATATTGACTTGATTATAAGGATTTTCAGTAGAATCCAAAACAATAATAACCAAATCCATATCATCAAGCCATTTTATACTTTCAACAATTCCTTGCGTAGCTTTTTTAGCACGCTCTTTAGCATCCTTCTTTTTCATTTTATATTTCAAGAATTCTTCATAATCAATCTTTGTAGCAATTCCAGGAGTATCAATCATCTTAAACATTAACTTTCTACCCTTATATTCTATTTCAACCTTCTCCTTAAATTGAACACTCTTTGTCTCATGAGGAATTTTACTTACACTTCCAATTTCTTCCCCGGTCCAATCTTTACAAATTCTATTAGCAAGACTTGTCTTACCCGCATTTGGAGGACCGTAGAATCCCATTTTTATTTCATTATTACCTCCAAATATTTTCAAGAAAATATTCTTAAAAAAATTTCTAAAAACTTTTATTCCCATCATTAAAAGACCTCCCCGAAATTTCCACACATCATTTTATCAATAATTCATCTTTAGTTTATTAACTTTTATGTTGTCTAGGGTCCATTTTTTTCTTAGACAACAATGACGGAACCCACAAACCAGTTCTCTTTCCATGATATTTCCTCATCACATATCTTATCTGTTCATTTGACCATTTCGCTTTTTTAAGAGCCTTTTCTATTTCTGATTTTGTAGAACCTCTTCTCTTGGCACTATTTATATATAGAACAAGATTATACAAATGATTTCTATTCTTGAATAAATAATTTTCATATTTTCGATCATACCATGTTTTCAATAAAATGTAAGAAATAATAAACAAGATTATAAGAAAAATTATTATCAAAATAAACAAAACCCATTTAGAAACTTTTGATTCAGTTTCGCTATCAATTATTCCACTTGCATCTTCCAAAGAAAAGACACTGAGAGAAGGAGCGATAAAAAAGGGAAGATCCAAAAAATCTATTTCATCTGTCGTCGTAAAAACAATATTTTCTTCAATTTTACTAAGATCAATATAAACATTTCCATCCTTAGACAACTCATTATAATCCTGTTTAAAATCAAGATTCTCTAGATTTTCAATAATTAAAAAAACCTTACTCGAAGGTCTTGTAAAAGAAATATCAAAATAACTTAAAAGAGGAGTAACTGAACCATTTCTCGAAGAACTAATTTCTTTAAAGGTCATAATGGGTTTAAGATGTTCTTGATTCCAAAATATAATATAGTCTTTATATTCATCATCCCTGCCAAAAGTATAATTTCCTCCTCCAATATTTGCCAATAAATCCAAATCAATTTTACTTTTATTTGAAACAAGAAAGATACTATTTGCACTTGCCGATTCACTAATTTTAGGGATATTTAACTTAGATAGGTCATTCAAGATTTGATCATATTGGATTAAAGAAGTTGAAGAATTATAGGAAGATTCAATTTCATCCAAACTATCTTCAATTTGAGAAATGTCCAAGGCTAAACTTATCTTTGAGCTCAAATAAACATCATAGATACTCAAATAGACATTAAGTTCATTAAGACTTTTTCTTTTGTCTGAAATCATTTCTTGAATAAGACCTTCCTTATCCTCCACAATAATATTTCCATAAAGAATAGTTCCATTATCCAAACTTATACTATAATTAACTCCAACTTTCCCGAAGGGAACAACAAAACTTGTATTATCAAAATAAATTCTTTGCAAAGTCGAATTAATTGTTCCTGTAGAATTATCAAAAACATAAACATAATTTGAATTCAAGTTCAGTAGAGACGAAAGAGAAATTTTATTTCCAAACGAATCAACAACTATAGAATTAAAACTTTGATTATCAAAACTTATATCTGCCCAACAAATAATGCCTTGACCGAGAGAATATTCTTCTTGTAAATAAGATTGATCAACAACAAAACTTGATTGTATAAAATTAATAAAAAACACAACTGCTAAAAGAACAAAAAAAATCTTCACCTTCATTAGAATATTAACAAAAGGTTTTTTATAAATGTTTTTAGAATTACTTTCTCTTTCTAGGATAATTTTTCTTTTTGTGAATTTTTCTCTTAGAATATCTTTTATATCTTTCTTTCATATGAGATTTTATTAAAAAATAAATAAGAACAATCAAAATAATTGCGAGCACAAACTGAAGCACACTAAAGAACGGAACTTCTATCTGTGCAGGACAAATAAGTCTATCGACAACATTTTTACATGAAACAGGTTGTTCAGATTCACCAACCCAGACTGCAGTCAAATTTCTCTCAAGAATTCCATCTTCACAATCATCTTGACTATTATCAAGATAATTACAACTCCCCACAGAGGAAAAAGTATCTTTAATTTCACAATCAGGATCTGAGAAAGAACAATAAGGATTACAAACAAGATCTGAAACCGAATCACAACATGCATTATCAGTTAAACTATAAGTAAGACCCGTACCACAATTATCTGAAACATCAGCTGAATATCCTTTGTCAGTATAAAAACAATTATAGCTACAAGATCCATCTGAACATAAAGCAGTTCCCTCACGACAAGGGGCACTTAAACTTTCAAATTTACATAAGCCTGAACAACCATCCCAGAATACAACATTACCATCATCACACTGCTCTCCAAATTCTCTAAATCCATTACCACAAGTACCAGTACCACAATCAGGATCTGAGAAAGAACAATAAGGATTACAAACACCGTCGGACTGAGGATCACAACAAAAACTATCTTCTAGATTACAAACCGTTCCACTGGTACAAGAATCTAATTGAGAATCACAATCTTTACAAGTACAACCTTCATTATTTTCGCAAATTCCATCATAGTCACAAGAAGAGGGTCCGGTGTCAGTAGCCAGACATTCAATACTGCAGCTCCCATCAGAACACAAAGTTGTTCCAATAGGACAAGGAGTACTTAAACCTTCAAACTCACATATACTCGAACATCCATCTCCTGACACAGAATTTCCATCATCACACTCCTCCCCGTAATCAACCAAATAATTTCCACAAGTTCCACATTGGGTAGTAATCTCTTGGTTGGAATTACAGACCTGGTTTATAGAATCCCAAACACAACCCCAATCAGAAATCTCAGAACACCGATCCCCATCACCATTTTCATAATAACTTATATCGGAATGAGAGGTAGAACTACAACTCAAAACCCCACATTCATTTTCAGTATAATCTGCACAAGAAGAAATACCCAAACACTGAGCAACATTTTGCTCAAGAACTTCCAACTGATTTGAACTTTCTTGAGTAAGTACTCCTGAATCAATGTTGGCAATAAAATAATACTCAGGAGGATCTGTTTGTAAGCCATCAATATCTGATTGATATTCAGCTGTCCAAACAGCAGTAAGATCAACAGAATCGGAAGAAATTGTCTGAGAAGGAGGATTTATGCTCACAGAATCATCTGGGTTGAGAGCACCATCCCTCTCCAAGATCTCGAAACTTAAAACAGCCCCGCTACAACCAGATAATTCCACATTCAAATTAACTTGCGTTCCTTCAGTTACTTGAGTTTCTCCCCACAAAGCTGAATTAATTGAACATTGGATTACCTCACAAATTCCAGAAACACACTGTTCACCACTTCCACAAGTTCCGCAAGACTCTCCATTTACCGTCCCACATTCATAATTTAAACTAGCACAAGTTTCAGTATCAGGTATACAAGCTCCTGAAAGAGGATTACAAGTAGTACCCGCAGGGCAATCAGCAACAACACAAGGATTTAGAGGAGAACAAACACTTGGCTCATCCTGACACGTCCAACCGTCCTCAACAGCACACGATGAAGAACAACCATCTCCATCCTGGACATTGTTATCATCGCAACTTTCTGGATCTTCAATAACTCCATTACCACAAACAGAATTAAAAATAACATCAATTATATCACTCTGAACTTTCAAACCACTACTTGGCTCATCCATACTAAAATAAATTGAAGAAGTTCCAGTTCCCAATTTAGCTAAATCCGAAGCAGAGACAAGCCATGTACCCCAAAAAGATGCACTTCCCGCGGGAACATTAATACTAGTAATCAAGACATCCGAACCAATCTTTCTTTCGTAAATAGAAATTGTCCTCTGAGTTCCAGTTGCAAGACAATAAGTTTCACCAATATAAAGATCAATAGAATTACCTTCTACTATAGAACCTCCATAAAAAAAATTCCCGTCTTTAAGAAAAAATGTAGAGGGATTATCTGAATAACAACAACTTGGACCATTTGCAATTGGCTGATAACAAGTGTAACCAGATTCAACAGTACATGCTGAATAAGAACAACCATCATAATTATTTGTATTACCATCATCACATTCCTCACCTGATTCAATTAAAGAATTTCCACAAATAGCCCCCGGAGCACTAGCACAACAAATCTTATAAGGATAAAAACTAAAATCCGCCAAATGAGCATTAGAAATCGCACTCAAAGAAACAGTTTGTATAGGATATGCAGAAGGACAAGAAGTACTTGTAACATAAGTACAAGACAAATCTTCATAGCAAACATGATAATTATAACTTGTATAAGAAGGAATTTGTGCATGAGCATTAGTGCTTGAAGACAAACCTAAAACTTTATTATTTCCTGTACAAGTCGTACCTGTACTGGTTGCACCATCGCAACAAAGATAGGTACTATAACTGTCTGATGCAGAAATCAAAGAACCATGTGCATTGGTACTTGAAGATAATTTCATAACTGCTGTATATCCTGTTGTGCAAGAAGAAGATTCAATAACACAATCCGTGACCTCAGCGCTCACAAAATTTACTAAAAACATCAACGCAAACAATAGTCCTAACAAGTAAACACCCTTTTTCATTCTAACTGAATTAGATAAAGAGCTTTTATAAATATTTTGTAGATTTATTCAACAACAAATTTCCCTGTACCAATAACTTCTTCAGAATTTTTCAATCTATAAATGTAAACTCCTGAATTCAAATCAAAAACATTGTAATCAATATTGTCCGAATTAGAATTTTCTCTTCCAACTAACTGCCCTGAAACATTGTAAATTTCCAACGAAGTTTCTTTGCTAAAATCATTTTTATAATCCACATTTAAAACATTTCCCTTAGGAACAGGATTAGGATAAACATTCAAAAGATTTTCTAAACTGTTATGGTTATTATTTAAAGAAGTTTTATTCGTATCTGATTTAGTAGAATAATTATAATTAACAACTTCTGATTTGTAATTACCAGCCTTATCTATTGCAAAAACTTCTAATTTATTTGGACCTTCTTTTGAATCAAGAACAATTGAACCCGAAGGATTCGAAAAATAATTTTTAATGTCATTCAATTCATAATAAGAATTATCCAAATCTAAATTTTTATCTGCAATAAAATATTTTAAAGCAACTTCTTCTTTATACGTAGAATCGGATTTTGGATTATAAATATCTAATTGTTCAAATTTACTATCAGTTGCTATCAAACGATTTGTATAAATTTTTACATTCGGATCATCATTTATCCAAGTAAATTCTGGATTTCCATCAGATAATTGAAATTTTACTATTGGAATTGACGCCAAATATTGTCCTTGAACTTCATTTTCCCTCACATGCATATAATTCATAATAATTTCACAATTTCCTGGAAAAGAAATATCTTCATCATATTTCAGCCCATTTCTCTCCCTAATATCCCAATCATCAATATTCTTTATATCATCCCCTGTAACTGCGCCTGTAACAACATGATTGACATTTGAACCTAATATCTCAATATAAAATTCTGGCAAATTATATCTTCCATTGTCTCTCCATCCAGATTCTTTATCATAGCCCATTTCAAGAAAACCACGAATATCCCTAATATTTAATCTTCCAAAATTATCACAATCAAACTCATAGGGAATAGAAGGAATCGTATCCAATTTATTATTCCATTGGAATAAGAATCTTTGTCCATGTAAATTTTCGCGCTCAATTTTGCTTTCCAATTTATGCCATTCTCCAGGCATGTAGTCTATTTTTGAATTTAATTTGTCTTCAAGAATATTTTTATCCAAAGAATCAACCGAAGCATCTCCATTAACATCCGCTCTATCCAAAGTTCTATATTCCGAAGGGTTAGAAGAATTCAAATTAGGAATAGAACTTCCCTCAATAATTGAGTCAAGTCTTGAAACATCGTTCCAATTCACAATATTATCATTATTAACATCTCCTGAACCATACCAATTCAAATCAGACTTATTAGGCTCAACAAAAGGATTAACAACAATTTCCTGTGCATTTGCGTTTTTCATACCTCCAGCCAAACCTAAAGCCATAGTTCCTGCAAGAACCAAATTCTTCAACTTTAAACCAATTTTTTTCATGTTATTTTTATGTTTCAGAACTATATAAATCTTTTCATTTTGTTGTTACTATTAGATGAATAAAATTAACCAAATATTTTCATAATCTCTGATTTAGACTTTTTCATCTTATCCTGATGTTTACTCAAAAAAGAATTTATTTTTTCAATAGTGTATTTTTTTAGTTCTCCCGATGTAAGTTTTCCAGAACGATAATCTTCTTCAATTTGTTTAAGTTTTTCATCGTTTTCTTCAAAAAAGAACTTCAAATACTGGAAAGAAATATCCACATCAGGGTTTCCTCCTTTCGCCCTATGTTCTTCAAGCGTATCTCTTCCCCCAGAAAAGGCATATTTATTAATTTTCTTTTTTACTTCCAAAGGAGAATCTGTTAAAGCAATATAAGAATTAACATCTGAAGAAGACATCTTCCCCCCTGATAAACCTGGAACAAAAAGATTGTAAGTCGAACTTAAAGGGATAAATTTAGTCTCAAAATAATTACTCATCCTCTTGGACAAATCTCTTGCTAATCTCAAATGAGGATCTTGGTCGATTCCAACAGGCACTAAAACAGGAATTCCTTTATTTTTTAATCCTTCAAACTCTTTCAATTGGGGATGTAACATATCTGATGCTTGCAACAAAGCAGATACCATTTTACCCGGAGAAATTTCCCCATAAACCGCTTTAAACTCATTAAATGTTGAATGTCTTGCCAAAAGATTTTGTAATCTATAATATGCATTAGATTTCTTAGCATCATCGCTTCTATTAGATTGGAAATAAATTTCACAATTCTTCAAATCCAGTCCCAACGCAACATAATTCGCAATATATTCTTCTAAAGCAATTTTTCTAGAATCTTCCAAACTCTGACCTCTTGCATTATATGCTTCAACATCTGCAACAGCAATATAAATCTTAGCTCCAAGTTTTTGATAAAAAATAAATTGTTGTGCAACAACTAGGTGTCCAATATGAAACTTTCCTGTCGGCATAAGACCAGTCATCATAACAAAAGGTTTTTTATTTTTAATTTGATCAAGAATTCTCTGGATATCTCTATGTGCAAAAACAATCCCTCTCCTAAATAGAATATTTTCATTAAAAATATCGGGAAGATTTCCCAAGGGCTTAATTCCAAATTGCTCAATTAATTTCTTATAATTAATATCACCCGAAATTTCCCAGGGGTTAAATACATTTTTCACCATAGCCTTCAAACAAATCTATTTATTATAAATTTATCTTTTTATAATCAAACATTTTATAAATTTCTATAACCTATTTTGAAAATGAAAAAGAAGATATTTGATTACTCGATTAACTCTGACGAAGAAACACTCAAACAGTTTAAAGATTGTTATTCGCAAGATTTTGTTTTATCCGCCGCGTTAATGCCTGACTCTCACCTAGGATACGTCGCACCAATTG
>CAYVIQ010000015.1:0-8910 GCA_964451595.1 Candidatus Woesearchaeota archaeon | reverse complement strand
TTTTGCGAGAAAGATTCAACGTTATATTGAAAACACCAAAGAAGAAATTATGCCTCTATATGAAATCTCGATTAATTTTTTTAATAATAAAGAAATAGATATGTATGTCCCAGAAAACATAAGAAAAAAAGATGTTTATTTTATTCATGATTCGTCGAAAAATCCTCAAGAATGGTGGGTTGAATTGTTGCTCATAAAAGACCTTTTATTAAGTGCATCCGCAGAAAGCGTGACATTAATTTTACCAAATATGCTCTATTCTCGAAAAGACAGAAAAGACAAATCCCGTGTTCCGATATCTGCAAGAGCACTAGCAAATTCAATCTCGCCTGGACTAAAAAGAATAATCACAATGGATTTACACGCATCACAAATTCAAGGATTTTACCCCGCAAATATTCCGCTTGATAATTTATACAGTTTTCCTGAAGTAGTAAAATACTTGAACAATCATTATCTTCAAAATATAAACGAACTCGCTGTAATTTCTCCCGATGCAGGAGGCGTTGAACGTGTTAAATCTTTTTTGCAAAGGCTTGAAAAGTTAAATCTAAATGCTGTTAACAAAAAGTCTTTTTCATTTGCACTTCTTAGTAAAATTCGTTCCCGTCCAGGTGAAGTGGGTGTGATGCATTTGGTTGGCGATGTAAAAGACAAAGATGTATTAATTGTGGACGATATAATTGATACTGGAGGTACACTTTGTAAAGCTGCAGATATACTTAGGGAAAACGGAGCAAAAAGAGTTTTCTGCTACGCAACGCACGGAATCTTCACTCAAGGCACGAAAATTCTTAAAGAAAAATTTGATGCCATAATGACTGGCAATACTCATTTCAGGGAAGGTAATGACGTTGAAATAATAGACATGACAATTCCTTTCGCAGAAGCAATTTACAGAGCCCAAAAAGGCCTTTCAATTTCTAGAATGTTTGATTAATGTGGGTGACAGGGTTCGAACCTGCGCAAGCACTAAGCTACTGCCGCTTAAGGGCAGCCCGTTTGACCACTCCGGCACACCCACATATAGAAAAACAATTAAATCTCTAGTTATAAATTTTACTAAGAAGCCTCTGTAGCTCAGTCGGTTAGAGTGCCAGTTTCGTAAACTGGAGGTCGCGAGTTCAATTCTCGTCAGAGGCTTAATTTAAAATTATTTTTTCTTATCTTTTTTTAATAAATCTAAAATCTCCTCGGGAAAAGGTAAAACAATTGTGGAGTTTTTTTCTTCTGCAATATCATTTAATGTTTGGTAAAATCTTAGTTTCATTGCAGACGGAGATTTGGAAATTATGTTGCCAGCTTCTCTTAATTTTTGCGCTGCCTGTTTTTCTGCTTCGGCATTTATTATTCTTGCTCTTCTGTCTCTCTCAGCTTCTGCCTGATGCGCCATTGCTCGCTTCATATTTTCAGGTAATTCAATATCCTTAATTTTAACATCAGTAACTTTTATTCCCCATGGATCTGTTTCTTTATCAACAACTTTTTGAATCTGATCTCCAATTTCTTCTCTTTTAGCAAGCACAGTGTCAAGCTCCGATTTTCCAGTCATATCTCTTAATGCTGATTGAGCTAGTTGTGAAATTGCATATTTATACTCTTCAACTTCCAATATTGCCTTTTCAGAGCTTGTAACTTTAAAGAAAACCACTCCATTAACTTTCATTGGAACATTATCTTTGGTAATTACTTCCTGAGACGGAATATCTACAGCAATAACTCTTATGTCAACTCTTTTTATTCTTTCTATGAAGGGGATAATCCACCTTAATCCGGGGTTCAATGTTCTTATATATTTTCCAAATCTAAATTTTATAGCTCTTTCATATTGATTTACCACCCTCAATCCAAGAATAAAAATTGCACCGATAACTATTAATAAAGTTATGTAAATTTCTGCCATAAATAATTAAGTGGGACGCATTTTATAAAATTATTGCTTTTCAGAATTATTCCCAAAATTAATTTTAACACCCAACTCTTCCAATCTTTTCATGTGAGCCTGCATTAATTGCTCTGTAATCTGAGCCATTTTTATCAATTCGCTTCTTTCATTAATTAGAGTATTCAAAGCTCCCTGATGAAAACCAACTTCCATTTCTTTAGACATACTAGGTTGTTGTTCCGAAGCAATTTTATCTGAATTTTTCAAAGCGTTTTCTAAATCTTTTGAATCCATTATTTTTTACAAGTCCAATTATATTTAGTTTTTTCGCAAGAATCCCTAACTATATGATCTCTAACATCCGAAATTGTGCCCGTCGGAGTAGGATTATTCTTTCTCGCACTTTCTTCTATTGTTGCAGAATAATATTCGGTAGTACAACCAGTAATTCGATTTCCATAAATTTCCATAACTTCTTCAAAAATAATCCGTTAATAAGTATTTCGGTTTTCCAAACTTTTATTAATCCTTTTTTCTTTAAACCAAAATGGAAGGCGTGATTGTAAAAACTATTCTTGAAGCAATAAAGGAAGAAGATTCAAAGATTAAATTTACAAAAAAAGAAGTTGAAGATCTTCTTGAAATTCCCCCCTCTCCTGAACTTGGAGATTTTGCTTTTCCATGCTTCGTTCTCGCAAAAATTATGAAATCTCCTCCAAATGAAATAGCCCTAAATATCAGATCAAACATGGGAGCCATTCCAGAAGGAATTTCGGACATTCAAACTCACGGTCCATACATTAACTTCTTTATTGACAGACAAAACTTTGCACTTGAACTAATTGAGAGGATTACAAAAGAAAAAGAAAATTATTCAAAAATCTCTCCCGAGAAAATCCAAAAAACAATGGTTGAATTCCCTTCTCCAAATACGAACAAACCTTTGCATTTAGGACATTTAAGAAATATGGCAATTGGGGAAAGTGTTTCAAGAATTCTCGAATTTAATGGAGAAAAAGTAATCCGTGCAAATCTAAACAATGATAGAGGAATACATATTTGCAAATCCATGGCGGCATATGAACTTTATGGAAAATCCAAAACGCCGAAGACAGAAAAGAAAAAATCAGATCATTTCGTAGGAGATTATTATGTCATGTTTAATAACCGTTCAAAGAAAAACGAAAAACTTGAACTCCTTTCTCACAGAATGCTTCAGAAATGGGAAGCTGGAGATAAAGAAATAATCAAACTTTGGGAAAAAATGAATGCCTGGGCTTTAGAAGGTTTCAAAGAAACTTATGAAAAATTTGGGATAAAACATGACGCTGTTTTTTATGAAAGTGAAATTTACAAAAATGGAAAAGAAATTGTTCTTCAGGGAGTAGAAGATAAAATTTTTAGAAAAAGAAAAGATGGTGCGGTAATTGCGGATTTAGAAAAAGAAAAACTTGGAGAAAAAGTTTTGCTGAGAATAGACGGAACTTCAGTTTACATGACGCAGGATTTATATCTTGCAAAACTAAAATTTGAAAAATATAAACTTAACAAATCTATTTACGTCGTAGGAAACGAACAAAATTACCACTTTGATGTTCTTTTCAATTTGTTAAAAAAACTCGGTTTTGAGAATCAAGGTATGTTCCATTTATCTTACGGGATGGTCAATCTTCCTGAAGGAAAAATGAAATCGCGTGAAGGAACGGTGGTTGACGCAGATGACATTATCCAAAAAGTTCAAGATTTAGTAAAAAAAGAATTAACTAAAAGAGGAAAATTATCCAAGAGAGAACTTGAAAGGAGAAGCCTGATAATTGCTTTAGCTTCAATAAAATATCTTTTACTAAAAGTTGATTCAAAGAAGTCAATGACTTTTGATCCAAAAAAGTCAATAAATTTCGAAGGCGATACTGGACCATACATTCTTTATACTTATGCAAGAGCATCAAGCATACTAAAGAAAATTGAAAAACAAAATAAAAAACATTCTAAGAATCTTCATAAAAGCGAATCCGCTCTCATCAAGAAAATTGGAGATTATTCCAACATTGTAAAAAAATCCTATGAAACACTGAATCCTTCTTTAATTGCAAACTATGCATATCAACTTGCTCAAGCATTTAATGAATTTTATCATGCGTGCCCTGTAATTGGTTCTGAAAATGAATTTTTTCGTGTTGGACTGGTAAAGGCATCTAGACAAATTCTAAAGAATTCTTTAAATCTTATTGGAATAGAAACTCTTGAAGAGATGTAATCAAAAATATTATAAACTATATTTTATCCTTAAATATATGAAAAAAGAAAAATCTCAAAAAACTGTTTTGACTAGAGTACTTTCTTTTTTAATGTGGCTTACTGGAATTATTGTTTCCCTCGCTGTTGCATTTGGGATGATTGACGGAACTCTTATAATCAAATTTATTCCTCAAGGAATAACAATTTTCTTTGGATGGGTTGTTGTTGTGACAACTTTAATTGGGGTTCTTATCGCAATGGCACATTACATAAAGAACGACTAAATATTTATCCAAAAATTTTCCTAGGCATAGTTTACAAGAGAATATTTCTTAATTAATTGTTTCTTACTTCAAGAATTGGTAAATTAGATTTTGTATTCAAATCTTACTTTACCGGTTTCATATCTTTCCAAGCTAATTCAAACATTTGTTCTAAAGCTTGAGCAAAATATTCTGTATTAATCCAAACTCCCACGTCATAATTTGGGTGGAATTTTTCATCATCTAACAACATAAACATTAATTGATTAGAATCAATTAATACAAATCTTGCCTTTATGTTTTGCATATCCCTAACTTCTCCAATTTTTTTCAGTTCTTTAGCAATCTTCAAATTATTGCTACTTAAAGGAGCAGCGATTCTAATCTTAACCCCTCTCTTTTTACATTTATCTAGGCTAGGCATTAAAGCTTCAAGTTTTCTGTTTAAACCTTCTTCAGTTGTAACGATAGTTATTGTTTTCTCGGCTTCCCGAACCATCATGTCTAAATGATTGTACAAATTTTGCCTTCCTCTAAGACTTCCAGATAAATCTGTTGGTTCAACAAATTTAATTCCTTTAGTAAATAATGTGCTTAATTCTTCAAGAACCTCATCACCCTTTAATCTCTCTAATCTTGCAGACTTTTCTTTAGCTTCAACAACTAAGTTCTTTTTAACTCTTTCAACAACCTCTTCAGGTTTTAACGCAACGAACTTTATTGGTTTACCTAATTTCATAATTATGAAACCTTTCTTCTCTAAACTTTCAAGAATATCATAAGTTCTACTTCTTGGAACATCAGAAATATTGCTCAACTCTCCTGCAGTTGAAGTTCCACGAGATAACAAAGCAGTCCAAACTTTAACCTCATAAAGATTCAAATCAAAAATTTTTCTTAATCGACTCAAAAATTCATCCTTTACTATCATTTTGTTATATGTTGACTTTCCTTTTTAAAGTTTGTTATGATTCAAGAGTAAACTAATTGAATCACCGACGAGTGGCTATTTTACAGCAATTCCTATTGTCCCTCTTTTATCTTTTACCATGAAGTCACTAGCGTTTTTAAAGTTTTCTTTCTCAATGGTTGTAACAAATTCAACTTTCTCTGAGTTAGTTCTTTCTTTAATAAACTCTCTTTGAGATTCAAGAACTTTGATGAAATTAGCGTCGGTCTGAACAAATAATTCAATCAAATCTTTTTTATTCAAACCAAGTTTTTTTCTAAAAGCTTGAACAATTCTCGAGACTTCACGAGAGTAACCCTCAGCTTCAAGTTCAGGAGTCAACTTTGTATCAAGTTTAACTTCTTTAATTGCTTTAAATTTAATTTCTTTTACATTCAACTCTTGCCTAATCAAATTTAGAATTTCTTCATTAAAATCTTTTTCAGGAATAGATATCTTTTGAAGAGGCCATTTCAAACCGATTCCTACTTTATCTCTTTCTCTTAATCCTTTCGAAACAATTTCTCTTGCTTCAAATATCTTCTCTTGGATTTTTTTATGAATATCTTTTTTATCAAACTTAGGCCAATCAGTTAGATGAACAGAAACTTTTTCACCATTTAACGTTTGATATATTTTCTCTGCAATGAATGGTGTAATTGGAGCAAGAATTTTTGAGAGCTTGTCTAAAACTTCTTTTAAAACAACTTTAGCAATTTCGTCACCCTCATTAAATCTATCCCGATTAACTCTAACATACCAAGTGGACAAATCCTCAACAAAATTTCTAATAGACTCACAAACTTTTATGGTATTATATTCTTTAAATTGTTCTTCAACAAATATTCCTGTTTCATTAACTCGCGAAATAATCCATTTATCAATATCTCTAAGTTTCTCTTTATCTAAAATTTTTTCAGTTTTATACATAGAATAAAAATTGTTTACATTATACAAAAGTAAAATTACTTTCTTATAAATTTCTTCAATACCTCTCTCAGAGAAATTAAAATTATCCGCATTCATAACAGGCGATTGTAAAAGATAAAATCTCAAAGCGTCAACTCCATACTTTTCTATAATGATGCTTGGGTCAGGAAAATTCTTTTTTGACTTTGACATTTTCTCACCATCTTCCGCTAAAATTGTTCCAGTTGTCAAAACATTTTCAAAAGGAATTTTATCAAATAATATTGCAGACAAAACCATCATATAATAAAACCAAGCTCTTGTTTGTCCAATATATTCAACAACAAATTGTGCAGGAAAATTCTTTTCAAAGAATTCTTTATTCTCAAAAGGGTAATGGAATTGTGCAAAAGTCATAGAACCAGATTCAAACCAGCAATCTAAAACCTCTGGAATTCTTTTGTATTCTTCTCCATCGACGTCCAAAACAACTCCATCTAAATAATCCTTGTGCAAATCAATTTTTTTACTGGGTAAATTCTTTGCATATTTTTTTAATTCATCTATAGAACCAATTACTTTTATTTTTCCAGATTCGCTTTTCCAAACTGGAATCGCCGTAGCCCAATATCTATTTCTTGAGATGTTCCAATCTGGAGCTGTAGAGATGTTGTGCTTCATTCGCCCTTCCTTCAAAAATTCAGGAATCCAATTTATCTTTTGATTTAATTTCAATAATTTCTTTCTTACTTTATCAATATCAACAAACCAAGCAGGAAGTGCTCTATACATTAATTTTGTTTCACACCTATAACAGAAAGGATACTCATGTTCCATTTTCCTTGACATGAGTGCCTTGCCATTTTCTTTAAGGAATTTAACAATTTCCAAATTAGCATCAAAAATATATTGCCCAGCAAAATCTTTTACCTCGTCAGTAAAATATCCCTTTTCATCAACTGGTTGAACCATTGGAATTTTATATTTTCTGCAAACAATATTATCATCTTCACCAAACGCTGGTGCGGTATGGACAATTCCAGTCCCTTCTTCTGCTGTAACAAAATCTCCCAAAATAAATTTGAATGCATTTTTTGTTCCCTCAAAATATGGGAACATAGGTTCATATTCTAAATTTTCCAAATTCTTACCCAAAACTTCTTTCACAATTTCATAATCCTCTTTTGATTTGTAAAACTTGTCAATCAAATCCTTAGCAAGAATATAAGTTTCTTTTGTATCTTTGTCTTTCACAAACGAATAAACTAATTTTGGATTAACCGTCAAGGCAAGATTAGAAGGCAACGTCCAGGGTGTAGTTGTCCAAGCCAAAGCGTATGCATCTTCAGATTTTAATTTGAACTTCAAAAATAACGTTATTTCCTTAACTGTTTTGTAAGAATTATCCATCGCAATTTCTGATTTTGCCAATGGAGTCGAACAACGAGGACAATACATTAGAATCTTTTCACCTTCGTAGATGTAACCCCTATCAAATAATTGTTTGAACGCCCACCAAACACTTTCAATATAATCATTATCCATTGTTTTGTAAGAATTATCAAAGTCAACCCAACGTCCAACCCTATCAATGGTTTTCTTCCATTCTGAAGCATATGTCAAAACTTTTGTTCTACAAAAATTATTGAATTTTGAAATTCCCATTTTTTCAATTTCATCCTTTGAATTAATTTTCAACTCTTTTTCCGCAATGTTTTCAATCGGTAAACCATGACAATCCCATCCCCAATTTCTTCGAACATACTGACCATTCATTGTAAAAAATCTCGGAAAAACATCTTTCAAGATTGAAGCAAGCAAATGACCATAATGGGGCAATCCCGTTGCAAAAGGTGGGCCATCATAGAAAATGTACGGTTTGCCATTTTGAGTTTTCTTTAGGGATTTCTCAAACGTATTATCCTTACTCCAAAATTTCAAGATTTCTTTTTCTATTTCATTAACTTCAGTCATAATCATTAAACAGAAAGCCTATTTTTATGCTTTTTGATAATATAAATATTTAAATGCCTATAAAATAATAGATAATCATGGATTTTGAAGAAAGGCGAAAAGCTTTACGGGATGAAATTTGTAAACTTACTTCTTCAGAGAGGGAAATATACTTTTCAGAATTACGCGGGATTTTGGAAATTAGGGGTGAAGCTAGATTATATGGTTTAGAGGGAAAAGCCTGGGTTAATTTGTATCCGCATGAGATTCTAAAAGCTGAAGAAAATTTATACAAAAAGATATTTGGAAAACAAATATAAACAATAATCTTATCCTAAATGTATGATTTTAATTTATTTGTTAATAATAATTATTACTTTTGTTCTAGGTACTTTTTTTGTTTTTCCTTGGCTTTTTGGTGCACCTTACGATATAACCCGAGAAAAAGCTCTAAAAAATATTATAAAACTCACAAATCCAAAACTACAAGATAAAATTGCAGAATTGGGTTCAGGTGATGGAAGAGTTTGCATAGAATTAGCAAGGCAAAATTCCAAAGCGATAATTCACGGATTTGAAATAAATCCCTTTCTTGTCTTAATTTCAAGAAAGAAAATTAAAAAATTAAATTTCCAAAATCAAATTAAAATTTATTGGAAAAATTTCTGGAATGTGAATCTTTCAAAATACAACAAAATAATTTTCTTCCAGTT
>CAYVIQ010000014.1:802-9019 GCA_964451595.1 Candidatus Woesearchaeota archaeon | reverse complement strand
TTAGCTCAGCGTGGATTAGAGCGATTCCCTCCTAGGACAAATCAAAAATTGGATTTTAAAGTTACAAAAATCCCTTCGAGATTTTTGATCCAATGCTTTCGAAGAAAGGAATAGGTCGCAGGTTCGAATCCTGTCTCGGGCGTAAAACAAAAACCTTTAAAACACTCTCGGAATAATAAATAAATAAGCGTGGGTAGTTCAGTGGTTAGAATCTCTGGCTTCCAACCAGATGACCTGGGTTCGAATCCCAGCCTGCGCATTCAGCTGAACTTTCCGAGTTCAGGGTGTGTGCAAAGGGAGAATCTCAAAGAGATTTCTCACAAAATAAAATGGAAAACGAAAATAAAAAAAACTGGCACGATAAAAACTATAAATTATTGTTAATATTTCCAATAGCGATAATTATTCTCTCTTTTATCTACTTAGGGTATTTCAATTCTCAAAATGGTTCTTTTATTTACAAGGATATCTCTCTACAAGGTGGAACATCTATCACGATTTATGATCAAATAAATGCTGCGAATTTAGAATTGACATTAAACCCCAAACTGGATGATTTAACAATAAGAGAAATCTCTGATTTAATAACAAGAGAACAGAAAGCAATAACTGTTGAAACAACAACAAACGCTTCCGAAACAAAAGCTGTTCTAGAAAGTTTTCTTGGTTACGAATTAATTTCAGGAGATAATGCAGATATTATTTCGACAGGCTCTTCTTTTGGAGAAAGTTTTTACAAACAACTTTTAATTGGAATTTTAATAGCATTTCTTTTCATGGCTATTGTTGTTTTTATTTTATTTCGTACAACTGTGCCCTCATTGGCAGTAATACTTTCAGCTTTTGCTGATATTATAATGACTCTTACTTTTGTTAATCTTCTTGGAATAAAAATGTCTGGAGCAGGGATAATAGCACTAATCATGCTTATAGGTTATTCAGTCGACACAGACATTTTACTTACAAATAGGATTTTGAAAACTCGTGAAGGAACTTTAAATAAAAGAATTTTTGAAGCATTCAAAACAGGTATGACCATGACTCTGACTTCTCTTTTTGCAATGGGAATAGCGCTATTGGTTGTAAGTTCATTCTCAGAAACTCTTACTCAAATTTTTACAATTTTAGTAATAGGATTATGTTTTGATTTGTTAAACACTTGGATAACTAATGTTTCAATACTAAAGTGGTATGCAACACATTCAAGGAGGAAAAATTAAATGAAAAAATTAGGATTTAAACTTTGGCTATTAATTATTCTTGCTATTTTCTCAATTATTTCAATTTTTATTACATCTAATGGTATAGCTTTTTTTCAGAAAGGCGCCATGATAACAAGTGTTAATCAAAATTCGACAGCCTTTGAAAGTGGATTAAGGCAAAACCAGATAATAACATCTATTGATGGGACCCCCATAAATTCTATTGAAGATTTTACAAAATATATTCAAGAAAATTTTCCTTCAAATGAATCTAAAAAAATTGTCTTTACTACAAAAGATTCTGAAATAATTTATTTTTCAAAAGAAATTCCTGATATAACTGTTTCAGAAATTCCAAAAACATCCCTTAAGGCAGGATTGGATTTGTCTGGGGGAGCAAGGGCTTTGATAACCGCAAAGGATAAAGAATTAACCTCCTCCGAAGTTAGCGATTTAATTTCAATAACAAGAAACAGGTTAAATGTTTATGGACTTTCGGAAGTTAAAGTTAGCCCAGTTACTGATTTATCTGGAAATAACTTTATGCGTATAGAGATTGCAGGGGCCACCCCAAAAGACTTAGAAGAAATAATTGAATCTCAAGGAAAGTTTGAAGCAAAAATTGCCAACGAAACTGTCTTTGTCGGAGGAGATAAAGATGTCTCTTCTGTTTGTAGAAATGATGCAACTTGTGCAGGAATTGAATCTTGCCAACAGGACTCTTCCGGAAGCTATTATTGTAATTTTAGATTTACTATTTATTTGAGTGAATCGGCTGCAAAAAGACATGCAAATATCACAAACATGTTTGAAGTAAATGCTTCAAACCCTCAGTATCTTTCAGATCCTTTGGATTTGTATCTAGATGATGTTCTCGTCGATAGTCTTTTAATTAGTGAAGGATTGAGAGGTCAAGTAGCAACCCAAATTGCAATTTCAGGTTCAGGTTCAGGAACAACCGAACAAGAAGCATATGATGCTGCAGAAGAGCAAATGAATAAACTTCAAACTGTTTTGATAACAGGAAGTTTACCTTATCAATTAGAAATAGTTAAACTCGACACTATTTCACCTACTCTTGGAAAAGATTTTGTTCGGTTTATTTTACTCGCAGGACTTGCAGCACTTGTTGCAGCTTCCATAATTGTTTTCATAAGATATAAAAATATTAAGTCTTCTCTCGCAATCATAATATTTAGTTTCTCAGAAATATTAATTATCTTAGGAGTTGCTTCATTAATTAAATGGAATTTAGATCTGGCAAGCATTGCAGGTGTACTTGCCACAATTGGTACCGGTTTCGATGATCAAATTGTTATCTTAGATGAATCTCGAAATAAGAATGTTTTAAGTATAAAACAAAGATTGAAGAGGGCCTTCACGATAATAATGGGGGCATACTTTACTGCATTGGTTTCTTTACTTCCTCTTGTTTGGGCAGGTGCAGGATTGCTTAAAGGTTTTGCCATAACTACAATTATTGGTATCAGTGTAGGGGTTTTCATCACTCGTCCCGCTTTTTCAGAAGTTGTAAAACGAATTGAAAACTAAAATGGTTCCAAAACAACATATTGTTCTTGGATTTATTTTCTCTATAATTTTATTTTTTATCTTTCCTAAATTTGGCTTTTTTGAAGCTTTTTTAGTCTTCCTAGCTAGTTTTTTAATCGATTTAGATCATTATATTTTTTATGTTTTCAAAAAGAAAAACTTTAATCCCAAAAAAGCAGTACGGTGGTTTTTTAAGAAAATAGATTTGCAGAAAAAAATTTCTTCAAACAAAAGAAAAGATTACTACACAGGGTTTTACTTTTTACATGGTTTTGAAAGCCTTGTAGTCACATTTATTTTAGGAATTTTTGTATCAAAACTTTTCTTTATGGTTTTTATTGGTTTTGTTTTTCACTTGGCTCTAGATTATATTGAACAAATTCACAATAAAAAGAGGGTTGATAAAATTTCCTCAATTTATGATTTCATTAAATTCAAAAAATTAAAGTTAATTGAATAAATATAAAAAGTATTTTAAAAATAAAAAATGACAACAATAATCTTTATAATTAGCTTTCCCAAACATTTAATATGGAGAAAGAAAAATTTAATTTTGTTTTAGATGTTGATGGGGTTTTAACTACAGGACAATTTTTATATTCCGAAAAAGGAAAGGTTTACAAAATATTTGGGCCTCATGATGCAGATGGGTTAAGATTGGTTAAGGATAAATTAAACATTTTCTTTATTTCTGCAGATAAGCGAGGATTTAAGATTTCCAAAAAAAGAATTAAAGATATGGGTTTTAAATTAATTCTCGTAGACGAAAAAGAACGCTACTCTTATTTTAAGAAGAAATTTGGATTCGAAAAGACAATTTTTATGGGGGATGGGATATTTGATGCTTCCGTTATTAAAGATTGTTTTTTTGGAATTGCACCTTCTAATGCAAGAATCGAGGCCAAAAATTGGGCAAATTATATAACTCCCTCAAAATCAGGGGAAGGCGCGGTTTGTGATGCCTGTATAAAAATAAATAAACTTTTTTTTAGAGGAAAAATATGATCCAACAACCATTATATGCTACAATGATAGTAATTAAAATGAAATGCAGATATTACAAAATCCTGAAAATTCAGTTGATCAGAAAACTGTAATAGAATCATCTATAGCTGATTTTCCTCCAAAAGAGTGATATCTTCTATAAACCCTTTCCTAAAATTAGCCTAATATCCCTTAAGAGATAAAAGAATTTATTTAAATAAAAATCATCAAAAGGAATATAAACAATTTTTATTTTCTTTTATTATGGAGAAATATAAAATTTTCATTCCATGTGCGGGCATTGGAAGCAGATTGGGTTCTCTAACCAAGGAAACAAATAAAGCTCTTGTTAAAGTCGCTGGGAGAGAAATCATAACTCATATATTGGAAAAATTTAATGATGACATTGAAGTGGTGATTGCACTGGGTTATCAGGGGGGAAAAGTTAAATCTTTTCTGGAAAGAACTTATCCTCAAAGAAAATTTACTTTTGTTGAAGTAGACATTTTTGAGGGTCCTGGATCTGGTCTTGGATATAGTATGTCTTGTTGCAAAGCTTTTTTACAGTCCCCTTTTATTTTTATCTCCAATGATACAATAGTTCTAGAAAAAATCCCTGAACCAGAAAAAAACTTTATTGGATATGCCTCCAAAAGAGATGTTTCCCAATTCCGAAGTATAAGGACAGAAGAAGGAAATGTCTTGGAACTCTGCGAAAAAGGTGCTGAAGGAGATGTATTTCCCTATATTGGATTATCTGGAATCAAAGATTGGAAAGATTTCTGGGAAGTATTAAGAGAGGACAAAGATGCTTTCTTAAAAATAGGGGAGAGTGCGGGGATTAAACAGATGATAAAAAAAGGTAAATCTTTCAGAGGAATTCAATTTACTTGGTTTGATACTGGAAATATTTTGGATTTAGAGAAATCGGAGAAATTTCTAATTAATCTTAGTGGCTCTTTACTTCAATAAAATTTATAAAGTCATTATTTTTGAAGAGAATGTGTAAAAGGTTGATAGAGGGATTAATTCTCGGGATGGCCAAATGGACACAAAATCGAATGAATTATAAGGTATGTATTTTAGCTGCAGGCGTGGGAAGCAAGATGGGCGAGTTTTCTAAATATATTCATCATTCTTTATTGCCAGTTAATTTTAAGGCTACTCTCTCCTATATTATAGATAAATTCCCAAAGAGCATTGAAATAGTTATTGCTGTTGGACATAAAAAAGATACAATAAAAGATTATCTTTCAATTATGTATCAAGACAGAGATTTTACTTTTGTAGATGTAGATAAATTTATTGGGCAGGGAATTGGTCCAGGATATTCTTTGTTACAATGTAAAAACCATCTAAATTGTCCCTTCATTTTTTTTACTTCAGACACAATTGTTTTGGAAGAGATCCCTGAACCCGCTGAGAACTGGATGGGCATTGCACCAATAAAAGAGACAGAAAATTATTGCACTGTAAAAATAAAAAACAATTTAATCTATGAATTAGCTGACAAGATTAAGACAGATAATAAACACGCTTTTGTGGGAATTGCAGGGATAAGAGATTATGATCTCTTTTGGACCGCCTTAGAAAAAGGAAAAGATTCTTCTCCTGGAGAGATAAGAGATATAAATGGATTTAAATCTCTCATTGAAAAAAAACTTGTTCCAATAAGCTTTACTTGGTTTGACACCGGATCAAAAGAAAACTACTTTGAGACAAATAAGAATTTTTCTGGAGAGAATAAATCTTTTGATTTTAGCAAAAACAATGAGTTTCTTTACTTTGTTGATGGGAGAGTCACAAAATTCTTTGCAGAAGAAGAATTAGCTAGAAAAAGGTACGAACGTTCTAAATTGTTGGAGGGATTCTGCCCGAAAGTGGATGCATACAAAAACAATTTTTATTCATATAAAAAGGTAGATGGAAATGTCCTTTACCAGATAATAAATAAAGTTACAATTAAAGATTTGTTGCATTGGGCAGACCAAATTTTCTGGAAAAGAAGAGAGCTTAATTCTACCGAAAAAGAAGATTTCTACAATTCTTGCAAAAGTTTCTATTATGATAAGACTCTTGGGAGAATAGAGGATTTTTACAGAAATAATAATCTCTCTGATTCAGAGAACATTATAAATGGAGTTTATACTCCTTCCTTGAAGGAACTCCTGAGTAGAGTAGATTGGAACAATCTCTTTGCTGGTATACCTTCAAGATTTCATGGAGATTTTACTGTGGGAAACATACTTGTCAAAGTAGATCCAAAAACTAATTTGAATAAATTTGTGTTACTGGATTGGCGCCATGATTTTGCAAATTCTTTAGAAGTGGGAGACATGTATTATGATTTAGCAAAGCTGTATAAAGGAATTCTTTTGTCTGATGATCTTGTAAAAGAGGGAAAGTTTTCTTTTGATATGAGTGGCTCTAGCGTATATTATGATTATTTCTTGACTAGGAACCTTGTTGAAGCAAAAGAAGCATATGAACAATTTATATTAGAAAAGGGATTGGATTTAAAAAAAATAAGAATTTTATCCGCAATATGTCTATTGAACATGTCCTCTCTTCACAAGTACCCTTTCAATTTTTTAGTTTATTATTTGGGTAAAAATATGCTTAATAGTATCGTTAATGGGGGTGAAAATGGAGGAATTTGATTTGGGTATTGGGCCTATGAGTTCAGAGGTTATAGAAGCAGTATATAGATACTCTCATTTTAATGGAAATGGATTAATGTTAATTTCCTCTAAAAACCAGGTTGACTATTCAGGGGGGTACGTAAACAACTGGAAAACAAAAGATTTTGTAAAGTATCTCTCGAAAATGAGTTCTATTTATCCTAAAAGTAATGTAATTGTTTGCAGAGATCATTGTGGACCGGGTTTTAATGGAATTTACGATTTAAAAGACACCTATTCAACGATAAGGGATGATATTGAAAATGGATTCGACTTGATACATATAGACTTCTCTAAATTTCCTGGCTCAAAGACAGATATTTTGGAAGAATCAAAAAAAGCAATAAATTATGCTATGAGTATTAATCCTAAGATAAAGTTAGAAATTGGTACGGATGAAAATAGAGGAGATTTTTATAACAAAGGAACTATTCCGAAAATAGAACAAGAGATAGATTTTTTTAAATCATTCTGTCATCCTGATTTTTATGTAGTTCAAACAGGGAGTTTAATCAAAGAAATAAATCAGGTTGGAGAATTTAATCCACCTTTTGTAAAAGATATTTCTTTTATTTTGAAGCAAAAAGGATTAAAATTAAAAGAGCACAACGCAGATTATTTAAGCAAAGATGAAATATCTTTAAGAAGAGGGGTTGTAAATGCAATGAATATCGCTCCTCAACTAGGCACAGTACAAACACAAAAAACTCTTGAGAGCTGCTTGATTCACGGGATTTCTTTTGAAGATTTCACAAATGAGGCTTACTCTAGAAAGAAATGGGAGAAATGGCTTCAAGAAAATACTCCTAAAAATAAATTTTTATGTTCTTTAATAGCGGGTCACTATCACTTCTCTTCTAAAAATTACAAGAAGATTTTGAATGAACTCTCAAAAAGTATAAATATAAAAGAAGAAATTATTTCAAGCTTAATGGAGGTAATAAAACATTATGAAGAGAATAGATAAACCCTGGGGGTACGAAGAAATCATTGAAACAAATGAAGATTATACTGTTAAAAGAATAAAAATGAATGAAGGGTGTCAGTGTTCTTACCAATATCATGAAAAAAAGTTAGAAACAATAATTGTTTTGGCTGGAGAGCTCATCATTACCTCCGAGAAAGGAAAGAAAAAATACTTGCCAGGAGAATCAATCACAATAATTCCATTCGAGAAACACAGAATGGCCTCTAAAAATGGAGATGCAATTTATCTTGAATGTTCTACTTCTGAACTTGAAGATGTTATAAGAATAAAAGATGATTATGGGAGAAAATGAAAAACAGAAAATCAAAGTTCTCTTTATAATAAAAAGAAATATTGAATCAAATAAATATAAAAACATTTTTTTCTTTATAAAATATGGATAATTTCGTAAAAAAGGAGAAAGGAGATTTAAAGAATATTCTTGGTAGGTTCAAAAGGAAAGATTTTTCTGGAAATGCCGGACAAGCTATAAAAAATTCAAGTTATCAATTAGCAACAAGTGTTGTTATGAAAATAGGTTCTTTATTATTTACAATTACTATGGCAAGGATACTTTTGCCTGATTTGTTTGGATTGTATAGTCTTGCACTGGGAACAATTGTTCTTTTTGCAGGTTTCTCAGATATTGGTGTGGGGGCAGCAATAGTGGTTTTCGTATCTAAAAGTCTTTCTCGGGGAGACACAAAAAAGGCAAAGGCGTATTTTTCAAGGATAATAAAATTAAAAGGGATAATAGTTTTTTTTTCATCTATAGTTTTGTTGAGCCTTTCTTATTGGATTTCAAATAATTATTACAATAAGCCCATTTTTT
>CAYVIQ010000014.1:0-792 GCA_964451595.1 Candidatus Woesearchaeota archaeon | reverse complement strand
GAGTAATGAGAAGGCTTGTTATGGATACTTAGCTTTATGCTCTTCTTGTAGGGGGCATATATCTTCCTTTGTCTTCTTTTACAAGTTTTTTTGAAGGAATTTTTAAGGCAGAAAATAGGTTTAACATCATGCTTCTAAAAGAGATTTCATATCAATTTTTGAGATTAAGTCTTGTTCCACTCTCTATTTTCTTCTTGTTAAAAAAAGGATTGTCAAATCAGGCGACAATTGCAATTTTGATTTTACTTTTAAGTTTTTGTTTTTTAATCGCACTTTTGTTTTATGTAGTGGTTTTTAGACGAAAAGTAAATTTTGCTAAAGAGAAAACTTCTAAACTCTCCAGAGAAGAAAAGAAAGAAATAAGAGTTTTTATTTGGCCAGTGACTTTGACAGTTCTATCTGGAGTTTTCTTTGGTTATATAGACACAATAATGTTGGGACATTTTGTTTCCTCCGAATTTGTTGGTTATTATTCTGCAGCTTTCGGTCTTGTAGCTTCAATAGTAGCTATAATTAGTTTTAGTTCAGGAGCATTATTTCCTATTTTCTCTAGGCTTAATGGAGCTAAATTAGAAAGAGGATTTAAAAAATCAAGGAATATCACCTTTTTGTTTTCAATAGGCTCAGCAATTGCTACTTTTTTTCTTGCAAAATATGTCATACTAATTGTTTATGGAAAAGATTATAGTTGTTTAATTGCAGCAGATAAGAGTTTTCACATATCCTCTTTTGGTAATGGTGTTAGCAGTTTTGAATATAAAGATTTAAAACTAGATAGATCTGGAGATTACA
>CAYVIQ010000013.1:0-9426 GCA_964451595.1 Candidatus Woesearchaeota archaeon | reverse complement strand
CATAAAAAGAAATCCTGGTGGCAGTTCCATTGACGGAGACATTGTAAGTTCCAGCAGTAGCATAAACGTGACTTCTTAGCCCACTTCCGTCGGATAAAGACTCGTTTGCACTCCCATCTCCCCAATTAACAATTACACTGGAAGCATCATCAATTTGAAAACTAAAATTCTCACTTGCAGAAGAAGTTACGATTTGAAATTCAAAACCAAAAGAAGAAACCAAGTTGAAACTGAGCAAAGTAAAAGTTAATAATAAAAAATACTTGTATCTGTTCGTATTTGAACGATGTTTGCTTCCCTCATCTTGGCCAATTCCCCCTCTTTTCATTTTCTTTACACTTTTGATTGGGATTTTCTATTTATATTTTTTTTCATTATTAAATGAAAGATGGAAGTATAAAATTTGTTAAAAAAACGTTAGAAAAACTTAAATACGTGACTTTCCCTGAAAAATTACACTTAATCGTTATAAGTGCTGGGTTCTAAAGATTTATACACAATTTCCAAAATGACGCAAGTTTCAATAGCAAAACCTTCGACAAAAGCAGAAATTCAGAAAGTTCTGCACCCTCTTATTCGAGAATGGTTTTTTTCGAAGTTTGAAGACTTTTCAGAAGCGCAGAAATTCGGTGTACCGGCAGTTTATAATAAAGAAGATATTTTGATTTCGGCTCCGACAGGAGGAGGTAAAACACTTACAGCTTTTCTTTCTATTTTGAACCAACTTGTGACACTTGCAGAAAAGGGTGAATTAGAAAAAAAAGTTTATTCAATTTACATCTCTCCGTTGAAAGCCTTGAACAATGATATACATAAAAATTTGATAGAACCCTTAGAAGAAATTAATGAGTTAGCAAAATCCAAAAATATTGAATTGCAAAAAATTCGTGTCGGTCTGCGTACAGGAGACACAACAGCGTCGGAGAAAGCAAAGATGGCGAGAAATGCTCCGCACATTTTAATAACAACTCCAGAAAGTCTAGCGATTGTTTTAACTACAAAAAAATTCGTAGAATCTTTTACTGAAGTCGAATATTGTATCGTCGACGAGATCCACTCTCTTGGGAACAAGCGGGGAGTTTTTTTGAGTTTGTCTCTAGAGAGATTGAATAATTTGACAAAGAAGGTTTCTACAAAAATTGGTTTGAGTGCTACTGTGGAACCTTTGGAAGAAGTTGCAAAATTTCTTGTGGGTATTGATGATAACAGAAAGGTAAAGATTGCAAAGATTAAGGCAAACAAAAAATTAGATTTGGATGTTTTGATTCCCGCGAAAAATTTGATTTGGGAGAATAAACCCCACATACAACTTTATCATAAATTACATGAATTGATTTCCGAACATAAGACAACTTTGATATTTACAAATACACGTTCAGCTACGGAGAGAGTTGTAAATTATCTGAAAGATAAATTTCCCACAGATTATACTGATTCTAATATTGCCGCACATCATTCTTCTTTAAGCAAGGGGCATCGTTTTGAAATTGAGGAAAATTTACGAAATGGAAAATTAAGAGTTGTAGTTTGTTCGACGTCACTGGAATTAGGAATATATAGTGGTTTTATTGATTTAGTAATCTTGATGGGAAGCCCAAAGGCTTCGTCGAGAGCGTTGCAAAGAGTTGGTCGGGCTGGACACAAATTACATGAAACTGCAAAAGGGAGATTTATTGTCATGGATCGGGATGATTTAGTTGAATGTTCTGTAATCCAAAAGGAAATGTATGAGGGTAAAATTGACAAAATTCATTTTCCAAAAAATGCATTAGATGTATTGTCACAAACACTCTTCGGTATGGCAATAAACAATCCGTGGAAATTGGATGATTTGTTAAGATTATTAAGAAAAAGTTATTGTTATCGGGATTTGACTCAGGAAGATTTTTTATCAGTAATTTCATATCTTTCGGGAGAATATGATTTAGAAAAAGACAGAGTCTATGCTAAACTTTGGTATGAGCCCGAAACTAATGAAATTGGAAAGAGAGGTAAATTAGCGAGGGTTTTGTATATGACAAATCTTGGAACAATTCCAGAGGAATCTTTCGTAACAGTTAAACTTTCAGATGGAACTAAAATTGGGGTTATAGACGAATCTTTTATGAACCGTATGCATAAGGGCGATGTTTTTGTTTTGGGTGGAAGCAAATATTCTTACGCTTATTCTAGAGGAATGAATCTTTATGTCCGGCCCGCGATGAACAGAAACCCCACAGTTCCGTCGTGGTTTTCAGAAACTTTACCTTTAAGTTTTGATTCTGCTTTGGAAATTTCTTCATTTAGAGGTAAATTAAAAGAGTTATTTGAGAAAAAAACTTCGAAAAATAAAATTAAAAATTTTATAAAAAAATATGCTTATGTTTCAGAAGTTGTGTCTGAAGAAATTTATGATTATTTTTATCAACAGTATAATTTTTCAGAAATTCCCGACGATAAAAATATTGTGATAGAAAAATACACTGATGAACGAGATGATAAAAAATATATTTTAGTTCATTCCATGTATGGCAGAAGGGTTAACGATGCTTTGTCGCGAGCCTTGGCTTTCTTGATGGGAAGCTCTTCGGGAAGTTCAAAGCGTGATGTTGAAATTGGAATTTCTGACAGAGGTTTTTATCTTTCGTCTGAAAATATAAATATAGAAAAAGCGCTGGAAAAATTAAATTCTGAAAATGTTGAGGAGATACTTAAAGAAGCGATTGAAAAAACAGATGTTCTAACTAGAAAATTCAGGCATTGTGCGACAAGGGGTTTGATGATTTTACGAACTTACAAGGGAAATACAAAATCAGTAAAGAGGCAACATATGAAATCGCATTTTTTGATTAATTCTGTAAAGAAAATTTCAAAAGAATTCCCAATTTTGAAAGAAGCGAAACGTGAAGTCTTGGAAGATTTAATGGATATTGAAAAAACAAAATTAGTTTTGGATTTAATTACTTCGGGAAAATTGAAATTAAGTTATAACGTTGTGAAATTACCTTCTCCGTTTGCATTAAGTTTGATTTTACAGGGGCATATGGATTTGATGAAAATGGAAGACAAGCAAGAATTTTTGCAGAGAATGCACAAAGTTTACATGGATGAAATTGGGAAAAAAGAAAATGGAAAGAAAGTTGATGAATTTAGTTATGAAGATTTTTTAGATAATTATGAATGATAAAAAAAGTATAAATCCTTTTCTCTCAGAGAATTTTGTTTGCAAATATTTTTAAATAACTTTGCCGTTAAGAAATCATGAATTAAAAAGCAAATATAAAATTTGCAATTTCAATTTAGGTCCAAATGAAGAAAAGAGATAAAAGAGGTCAGGTTACAATTTTTATAATAATTGCAATTTTAGTTGTTGCCGTCGCCGTTTTGATTTATTTTCTTTTTCCTAAATTAAGAACAGGAGTTTCAACAGAAACTCCATCTCCATCTCAGTATATTGATACTTGTATGCGGGATAAAATTAAGAACACTATTGAATCTATATCTTTACACGGTGGAACTTTCAGCCCAAACAAATCTACATCATATAATTATCAAGGCGAACAAGTAAAATATCTTTGTTATGTGAATAGTTATTACACTCCCTGTGTGGTTCAGGAACCGTTATTGTTGAACGCGATAAAGAATGAAATAAAGAATGAAATAGATAGGGATGTTCAATTCTGTTTTGATTCGCTTGTTGAAAGTTATGAGATTGACGGATATGATACAATCTTAAAATATCCTGAAACAGAAAGTGTTGTTGAAATTCTTTCTGACAGGGTTTTAGTCACATTTAAAAATGAATTTACAACCGCAAAAGGAGAAACTCAAACATACAAATCTTTCCAAGTTGATATAGATAGTAAGCTTTATGAAATCTATGGACTTGTTATGAGTATTATGTCATGGGAACAGAGCTACGGCAGTGCACCAGTTTCTATTTATATGAATTATTATCCAAATATTTTAATAACGACAGAATTGGATTTGGATGGAACAAGAGTTTACTCGATAGAAGAATTAACAACCGAGGACAAATTCAATTTCGCTATAAGGAGTTTGGTTTTACCACCAGGATATTAAATTGAAAAACAAAAATATAATTTTATTTGGAATGGTTTTGATAGTTTTAGCTTCGCTGGTTTTTATTTCTGCAGATGATTCTGTATCAGGATATTGTTGTGAAAAACTTTCGAATAATGGATTATTGTGTCAGAATGTTTTGGATTCTGCACAATGTGACCAGAATTTTGAAGTAAGTTTTAAGGGAATGTCTTGCGACCAGACATCTTTTTGTACCTTAGGAACTTGTGTTGATCAGGTTCAGGGAATTTGTTCAGAAAATGTTCCTCAACAAAAATGTAAAAGTGATGAGGGGGGATATTGGACATCTGATCCCTTAGAAGAAGTTAATCAATGTCAAGTTGGATGTTGTACTTATGGTGATAGTGCGGCACTTGTAACCGAAACAAGATGTATTTTATTGTCTGCAGATAGCGGACTTGAAGCAGACTTCAATAATAATATTGTAGATGAAGCATCATGTATTGCATCAATCCCCAGTAACACGAAAGGAGCTTGCGTTTATGAAAATGATTTAGGTACAAGAAAATGTCAGATAACAACCCATCCAGAATGTACTGATATCTCAAAAGATGCAGAATTTTACGAGGGCGAACTTTGTTCAAATCCTTCTCTTGAAACGATTTGTGGAATGACTGAAAATACAGTATGTTCAAATTATGATGTTTATTTTGTAGACAGCTGTGGGAACATTGCAAACATTTATGATTCAAATAAAGTTGAGGATACAGATTATTGGACAACAATCCAAGATCCTACTTGCGACGATGGTTTTGGAAATAAAAACTCTGTAGAATGTGGTGCGTGTGAGCCAAATCTAGGAAGTAAATGTGGAAATTACAAAGAAACAAATTCTCAAAAACCCGATAAGGGAACTAATATTTGTGCAAGTTTAGATTGTGAATATAATGGTGAAACATATTTGCATGGAGAGAGCTGGTGTGCACAATCCCCTATTTTAAGTGAAATAGATATAGAAGGTGACGTTGGAGAAGAGATTAGAGTATCAAATCCAAATGTTACAAATGAAAATTTACCTGGTTCAAGATATACCGTTTTAGAATGCCGTAATGGGCAGGTTCTAGAAACTGCATGTGACGGTTTTAGAAATGAAGTTTGTGCTGAAACGTATTATGACATTAATGACGACGGAAACAAGGATGATGAAGATTATACTGTTGCAGCATGTGTTGCGAACAGATGGCAAGGTTGTAAGGTCCTAATCAATAAAGAGGATTGTGAAGATTCAAGTATTTCTGATTGTCAATGGATAGATTATGGTTCAGAAGATGTAGGCCTCTGTGCTCCAAAATTTGCACCTGGTTTTGACTTCTGGGAAGAATCTACAAGTGGTGCCGAAATTTGTAAAAGTGTTAGTACAAGTTGTACGATAAAATACGAAGTAAGTATTATAAGAAATCCAAAGAAAAATGAAAGAGTTGATAAATGTGTTGAGAATTGCTATTGTATTCCAGGTTATGAAGATGGAGATGCAAAAAACAAATATGAAAACAAAAAACCATCGTGGCATCCAAAGAGTTACGAAGAATGGATTTCTAAGCTAGATTTAATGTGTTCGGCATTGGGAGATTGTGGAAGTAAAGTGAATTATATCGGAGAATCAGGATCAAATCTAAAGGAGGTTGTTGATACTTCACAAATATAAAATGAAAACTAAAAATAATAAATTCAAAACTTTTGCACTAATTCAAGTTACGATTTTAGTGATTGCGCTTTTCGCATTTGCATGGATGGTTGGAAGTTCATTTGGAGAAGTTAGTGCAGTAGATCCAAATACAATAACAACTAACACTGGAGCAGATACCTCCCCTGGAAGCGCATGCACATATTGCGTTGGGGATGATTTATATTCAGGTGTTGAAACTACTTCAGGAGGTTGTGGTTTAGGAGTTAAAGTGAATACTTGCTCGAATGGATGTTCAAATGGTGCTTGTGTAGAAAAGACAGAAAGTAACATAAATGGGATTTTAGGAGGAGCTGCAGGATCTTACCTTTTGAATAAAGGTAAAGGAATTCTAACTAATGCTGTTAAAAAAGAGTCAACTAAAACAATTACAGAAACAGCAGGAGATGTTGCAAGTAGCGCAGGTGAACTAGAAACAACTGTAGGTCAAAATATTATTTTATTTTTGAAGGGTCAGGGAACTGTTGCTGGAAGCGAACTAGCAGGTCAAGTAGTTGCAGGAGGAATTTGGGTTGGAGTTGCATTTGTTTTGGGAAGATATATTATTGGTCCTTGGATAGGTCTTGACACTCAGAATTCTCAAGCGTTGGGATATGCTTTGGGAGCGGGAGCGGGAGCAGCATATGTTGCAACAGTATTTGTTGGTCTCGAGAGTGCTCTTGCAGCCACGGGGATTGGAATTGTTGTCGCAGCAGCGGTTTTTATCGTCTTGGCTAAAAGATCTTCAACAGATGTTGTAACTTATAATTGTTACTTGTGGGATGCTGAGCTTGGAGGAAAAAATTGTGAAGAATGTAATAATCAAGATGTACCTTGTACAGAATATCAATGTAAAAGTTTAGGTCAAGCTTGTGAATATTCTAAAGACAGTGAAACAGGACAAATTATTTGTGAATGGGAAAATCCTAATGATATAAAATATCCTGAAATCTCTGCATGGGATGACGCCTTGCTAACAGAAGATTATGAATACACTCCAAACAATGCAATCTCTCCTCCAAATAAAGGGGTTAAAATTGAATATAATGGAGCAGATAGCGAAAGTGGTTGTGCTCCAGCATGGACACCAGTATCATTTGGAATTACTTTAAATGAAAGAGCAAAATGTAAATATAGTCTAGGTACAATTTATGATAGTTTTGAGGATATGCCCGCAAATTATTTCAGTAATGGATTGAGATTATACAATCACAGCTTCGCTTTATCATTGCCTACAACAGCAGCTTTAGCTGCAGAGAATATTACTGTTGAAAATGGAGGAGTTTATGAGTTTTATACAATGTGTCAGGATGCGAATGGAAATGCAAATAGCGCGTTCTTTGGAATAAAATTCTGTGTAGACGATGGACCAGATAATAATGTTCCAATAATTGAAGAAGTTTATCCTCCAACAGATTCTCCTTTCGGTGCTGGGCAAAGCGAACAAGAGGTTACAGTTTACGTTAATGAACCCGCTGAGTGTAAATGGGATAAAATAGACAAATCTTATTCAGATATGAATAATAATTTTTCTTGTGTTACAAGTGCTTCAGGAGTGAATCCTAGAGGGTTTTATGAGTGTACAACTGTTATTGATGGATTAAAAGATAATGTTGAAAATAAATTCTACTTTAGATGTAAAGACCAGCCATGGCTTGAGGATACAGAAGAAGAGTCTATGAGAAATGAAAATTCACAGTCTTACAAATACAGTTTAATCGGAACAAGCGAATTGGTAATTAGCTCAATTAGTCCAAATGATGAAACAATTTATGACTCAGTGAGTCCAGTTTCAGTAAGTATTGATGTGAGGACAGATTTCGGTTACGATGACGGAAAAGCAATATGTTCGATAAGAGACAATAACGATAACTCAAATTCATTCATTGAATTTTTCTATGGTTATAATTCGGATAGATATAATCGGTATGAACACTCTCAGGCACTTTATCTTGAAGAAGGAGATTATAATTATACAATAAAATGTTGTGATATTGCAAATAATTGTGATCAAGAGGAATCTAATTTCAATATTAAAATAGATTCAGAATCTCCAGAAGTTATAAGAATCTTCAAGATAGATAATAATTTGCAGATAATAACAAACGAAAAAGCAAATTGCGTATATTCGACAGAAAGTTGTGCATATGGTTTCATCGATGGCATTAAAATGCAAACTTCTTCAGGAGATTTAGGTACTGAACATTTCACAAGTTGGGATACAAATAAAAACCTTTACATAAAATGCGAGGATAGATATGGAAAGAGACCAACATCAGATGATTGTACAATTACAATTAGACCTATTGATATTCCTGAGCTAAAATAATTAGTTAAAATTTATAAAAGATACTTCTTTAATTATTTTATGAAAAAGGGAAGTAATAGATTATCTTGTAACAACAAAGGTCAAATGAAAATTTCTTTTGGAATGATTTTTTCTCTTTTGATAATTATTGTTATTGTAGCTTTCGCTTTTTTTGGGATAAAAAAATTCATTGAAGTCCAAAATGCTACAACGGTTGGGCAATTCAGAGAAAATTTACAGAATGATATTGACGACTTGTATCTTGGACCACAGGGAAATCCTATGAGAGAATATTCTTTGCCAAATAAGATAGAAGGCGTTTGCTTTGAGGAAGAAGCATATGAAAATCTTTATTTTATTCCACCCGGAGAGTTTGACGGAATGAACATAGAGCATGTAAATTGGGAAAGGATTTCAGAAGAAAACAACAACAATAAAAAATTATGTATCGAAAACGTTGATGGAACTGTGACAATAAAATTAGAAAAGGACTTTGGAGAGAATTTGGTTACAATCTTGAGATAAAATGTTTGAAAAAAACTCTAAAGGACAATTGAATATTTCTTTTGGTTGGATATTTGCAATCGTCGTTGGAGCTTTCATACTTTTTTTAGCAATTTATGGAGTCTCGAAATTTATGGACATCCAAGAAACTCAACAAAGTGCAGAAACTTCTGTGTCTATTGGAAATCTTCTAAATTCGCTTGAGACAAGTTTTGAAACTGGACAGAAAGCAATAATTTCTTCAAGTGTTGAAACTAGGATAATAACTCAATGTGACGAGAGTGGACTTTTTGGAAGACAAAAAATAAGAACACAACAAAAAAGTTTTGATACATATACTTCTGATGAAAATTATATTGAAGTAACGACGAGAAACAAATATCTCTTCTTGGATGACTTAATTGAAGGGAAAACTTTTTTTGCGTTTTCAAAACCTTATGAATTTCCTTCGGAAAAGTCGTATGAATTCCCTTTCAAAATAGCGGATTTAATTTATTTAACTTCTGAAGACGACAATTATTGTTTTAAAAATGCTCCAGAAGAGGTTGAAGAAGAACTTTCAAATGCAAATCAAAATAATTTTTATTTTGAAAATTGTCCACGGGATAGTACGAATATTTGTTTTGGTTCTGCAACCGGAGTTTGCGACGTCGAAGTTAATATAAATTCTGGAACTATCCAAAAAGATTCGGAAAGAATTTATTTTGAGGGGGATAGTTTGATGTATGCAGGAATTTTCTCAGACCCTGATATTTATGAGTGCCAGTTAAAGCGCTTGATTAAAAAGTCTGGAATTTTAGCGCAATTATATGTTGACAAAGCGAATTTTGTTTCGCGTAAAGAATGCAATTCTGATTTAAATGAAGAA
>CAYVIQ010000012.1:0-9515 GCA_964451595.1 Candidatus Woesearchaeota archaeon | reverse complement strand
GATAGGGAATTTTATTCCAAAAAACAGGAGATTGAAATTGAAATGAATGAATTTAATAGAGATAAAATTTTGGAAGCAGGAAAAATTGCGAAAGAAGTTAGAGAATGGATAAAACCTCAAATAAAAAAAGGAATGTTATTGGTTGATATTGCAGAATTAATTGAAAATAAAATTGTTGAGCTTGGAGGTAAACCTTCTTTTCCCGTTAATCTTTCTATTGATTCTGTTGCAGCACATTATACTCCCGGTCATGAAGATAAAACTATTGCTAGTGGTTTGTTAAAAGTTGATTTTGGTGCTCACATCGAGGGGTGGTGTTCAGATCAGGCTTTTTCATTAGATTTGGAAGATTCCGAAGAGAATATACGATTAATTAAAGTTTCCGAGGAGACTTTGAAAAAAGCTCTTGAGACTATTGAAGATGGCAAGACTACTTCTGAAATTGGAAGAGCGATTTACAAAGAAGCTGCTAAAAACGATTTGCAAACTATAACTAATTTAACTGGACATGAAATTGGAGAATATGATCTGCATGCGGGTTTATCAATTCCAAATTATGACACAAAATCTACAGAGGAAATTTCTTCTGGAATTTATGCTATTGAACCATTTATTGTTTCAAAAGAAAGTGCGGGAAGAATCAAAGAAGGAAAGCCTTCGGGGATTTATCAGATACAAGATTCAAAGAATATTCGAAGTCCTTTGGCTAGAGAAGTTTTAGAATTTCTTTTAGAAGAATTTTATACTTTACCTTTTTGCTCTAGATGGGTTATAAAAAAATTTGGAACTCGTGCAATTATGGCTTTGAAGCAATTAGAACAAAATGGGAATATTCATCAGTATCATCAGTTAATTGAAGTTTCTGGTTCTAAAGTTGCTCAGTCAGAACATACCGTTTTTATTGATGAAGATGGTAAGAAAATTGTTACAACGATTTAATTTATTTACGATCTGAAACCTCGTTTTTTCTTACTAATTCTTTGTGAGGCAGTATTTCATAAAGTCCATAAACATTTTCAAAATTCTTTTTGTTAGAAATATCTTTCAAAATTTTTTCTTCTCGATTCATAAGTTTTTTAATAAGTTTAGAAGTTATTTCTGTTAAATCTTTTTTGGAAATGCTGCAATAATTTTCTGGCCATAAATTTACGAAAACCGGAAAAAGTATTTTTTCTCCTATATTTTCATCGCAATAATTGTATATGTTTCTTACAAATGAGTAATGTTCTTTCATTTATTTTTGAATTTTGTATCGCTTTTAAGAATTATCGTATTGAACTATCCTAGATAACTATTGTTTTCAGGAATTGCAGCCTTTGCAGATTTTAGAAATTGGTCTTCTACTTTTTTATATACCTCAATTGTTTGTTTCGTTACTGAAGGTTTCACTTTGTCTAAAGCTTCATCAAAATGTTTTTTAGTAACTTCTTTTGAATTTATGTCTTCACGAAGTGCAATCATTGCTGCTTCTCTTACAAAAGATTCTAGGTCTGCTCCTGTATACCCTTGAGTTTTCTTTGCCATTTCTTTCATTATTTTATCTTTATTTTTTATAGGCATTTTTTCTGTATGAATTTTAAGAATATTTTCTCTTCCTTTTTCTTCGGGTGCATTTACTAAAAGTATTTTATCAAATCTTCCTGGTCTTAATATTGCACTATCTAACATGTCTGGTCGATTTGTTGCACCTATTATTAATACTTCGCTTAAATCTTCAAGTCCATCCATTTCTGCAAGCATTTGATTCAATACCCTTTCTGTAACTTTTGTTCCACCTGCTTCGTTTCCCCGTTTTCCTGCAAGAGAATCAATTTCGTCGAAGAAGATTACACATGGTGCTACTTGTCTCGCTCTTTCAAATATTTTTCTCATCCACTCTTCTGATTTTCCTACCCACATACTTAACAATGAAGGTCCTTTAACTTGAATGAAGTTTGCTTCTGATTCTTTCGCAACGGCTTTAGCCAGAAGTGTTTTACCTGTCCCAGGAGGTCCATAAAGAAGTATTCCTTTTGGGGGTTTGATTCCTAATCTTTAGAAACTGTCTGGATATTTCATTGGCCATTCTACTGCTTCCTTCAAGTCGTTTTTTATTTTATCTAAGCCACCGACGCTTTCCCAATCTACATTTGGTGTTTCAACTAAAACTTCACGCATTGCACTTGGTCGCACTATTTTTAGTGCGTCTGTGAAATCTTCGTGTTTTATGATTAATTTTTCTAGAACTTCTTGAGGTATTTGTTCTTCTTCATCAAGTTTTAGTTTTGAGAGATTTTTTCTTAAAATATTCATTGCCGCTTCTTTAGCAAGAGATTCTAAATCTGCACCTACAAATCCATGCGTTAGTGACGCTATTTTATCTAAATCTACTTTTGATAAGGGCATACCTCTTGTATGTATCTTTAGAATCTGTAATCGACCTTCTTTGCTTGGAACACCCACTTCAAGTTCTCGGTCAAATCTTCCTGGACGTCTTAATGCCGGATCTATTGCGTTAACACGATTTGTTGCTCCAATAACTATTACTTTTCCACGTGATTTTAAACCATCCATCATTGTTAGCATTTGTGATACAACACGTCTTTCTACTTCTCCACTAACGTCTTCTCTTTTTGGGGCGATTGCATCAATTTCATCGATGAATATAATTGCAGGAGCTGTTTTTTCAGCTTCTTCAAATATGTCTCTTATTTTTTTCTCTGATTCTCCATAATATTTTGACATTATTTCAGGTCCATTTAATAAAATAAAATGCGCTTTTGATTCATTTGCAACAGCTTTAGCCAGAAGTGTTTTACCTGTCCCAGGAGGTCCGTGGAGTAATACTCCTTTTGGAGGTTCAATCCCAAGTCTTTGAAATATTTCTGGGTGTTTCATTGGAATTTCAACCATTTCTCTGATCTTCTTTATTTCTTCATTAAGTCCTCCAATATCTTCATAATAAATTTCTGGAATATTTTCTTCCGAAACTTCAACTGCTTTAGGACTAAGCGTAACTTCTGTGTTTTCAGTTATAATTACTGGTTGGTTCGGCGTGGTGTTCGCTACAATAAATCTTATTTGTGAGATGCTTCCTCCTAAGTTTCCGAATCCCATTCCTCCGAGAATATCATTTAAATTTCCAAAGATATCATTCATGTCTCCGAAATCATCTGACATTAAATCTCTTCTTCTATTTGTTCCTCCAAGAACTAAAATATCTCCCTTTACTACTGCACGACCTAACATGCCCTTTCTTAGATTTTCGGGATCTCCTTGAACCATTATTCCTTTTTGTGCTGGAGCAATCATTATCTTTTTTGCTTCTTTAATATTTGCTTTAGAAATTGAGATAATTTCTCCTATTCCTGTTTTTGCATTTTTTCTCAGAATACCGTCGATCCTTATAATTTCTTCTCCAATATCTGCAGGGTATGACCTGTCAACAACCGCAACAGTTTCACGATTACCCTTGATAGAAATTATGTCTCCTCTATTTAGACCTAATTCTTTCATTAAAGCTGGGTCTATTCTTGCAATGCCTTTGTACGCATCGTCTTGTAATGCCTCAACAACTTTCAATTTTTTTTCGATTTTTTCTTTAGTCATTTTCTTTACCAAATTTTAAACTCAATCTGTTTAAATCTTCGAAACACAATTTTACCATGTCGTTCATTATTTTTTCTTGGTTTTTCATGAATAAAACAATTTCTTTTGGTATTGATACTGCGTAACTGTTTCCTACTAATCGCATTTTTACTCTAAATTCTTTGTTCTTCAAATTTATAAATTTGTTGTATTCGTGTTCGTCAAGAGGGTGAATTATTTTTTCGTTGCACCTTTGGTTCGGACAAATTAGCGCTCTTAACACAAAACCATTTTTTAGAGCTCTTGCTTTTTGCATTTCCTTTCCACATTTTTTGCAGAGGATTGTGTTATCGAATATGTCTGACATTTTGATTATTAAAGCTGTGTCAATTTCTTAACACAGCTCTGGGTTGAAAAGAGTGTATATACAATACGTATACACCATAAATAATTACTATTTAAAGTTTACGGATCATAAGCCTGTATATAAGAAAATGAGAATTGTATAAAATTATTCTTAATTAATACAAAACAATTAAAAAAGAATTTGTCATAGTTGTTTTATGATAGGTGGTGATTTGAAAAAAAATTTTAAAAAATTTATGAACAAATTCTGGAGGGTTGTTTGGAAAGATGAATCGTTTAAAGGTTGGTTGATATCACTTCTTTTCATTTTTGTTGTTATAAAATTTATTTTCTTTCCTTTGTTAAGTTTAATTACTGGAACTGCTTTGCCTCTCGCGATTGTTGAGTCCTGTTCAATGTATCATAAGGGAGATTTAGTCGGAAGTTTTGATGAATGGTATCTTAGACACGAAGATAAGTATTCCGATTTTAATTTGACTTATGATTTATTTAGAGATTTCAAAATGAAGAAAGGATTCAATAAAGGAGATATATTATTTATTGTTGGCGTTAAGCCCGAGAAAATTGATGTAGGTGATATTATTATTTTTAGTGCGGGAACTTCAAATCCAGTTATCCATAGAATTATAGGTATAAGGCAAAATTCTGATGGGAAGTTTATTTTCTCAACAGTAGGAGATAATAATAATGGTCAGCTTTCTTTAGAGGAAAATATTTTTGAGGATCAATTAATTGGTAAGGCGTCTTTGAGAATTGCTCCTCTTATTGGATGGGGTAAACTTATCTTCTTCGAGGCTAGAAGATCAGAATATGAAAGAGGATTTTGTGAAGAAAGGTAATCCAAAGTTTTTTAAATCAATTCAATCTCTTTCAAAAATGGAATTTTGCCCAAAGTGTGGTGCTGTTTTGATACAGAAACGTAAAAATGCTGGTTGTATGAGATGTAATTATTCTTCTTCTAGTAAATTGGATATAAAGACTTCTGAGAAAATGGATGAAAAGAAGGGGGTTGCAGTTGTTTCTAATAAGGATAGCGCTTCTTCATTTCCAACGGTTTCTGAGAAATGTAAAAAGTGTGGGAATGAATATGCATATTTTTGGACAATTCAAACGCGTGCTGGAGATGAAGCCGAAACGAAATTTTTCAAGTGTACAAAGTGTGAACATACTTGGAGAGATTACCGATAATTTTTTCTATTCAGAATGAAATGGCCCCGACGGGATTTGAACCCGCGACACCTAGATTTCTTTTCTTATATAAGAGTAAGAGTCTAGTGCTCTGACCAGGCTGAGCTACGGAGCCAATAAAGAAAGTAGAAATAAATTGTTTAAAAGTTTACCTATTTTATTTTTTGAATTCATATTCTTTATCCGAGATAAATTTTTAGCTTTTTTCGAAAACTCTTCGTAATCTGGAAGTTTTCTGTATTTAATTTCTTTTTTCATTCATTAGAAATTTTTCTAAGTGAGATTCAAGGACAAATAATTTTTCCATGAATTTATAACAAGAAAAAACTATTTTCTAAGAATCATTCTTCTTTACTATTATGTTGTTTTTTAAATTGTCCCAAAACTCTGCTCTTTCAAGCTGGGCATGGAAATGGGATTTGCCTTCTTTACGAAGTTTCCAATAAATTAAATTTCCATTTACAGTATCAATTCTTCGTGCAACTTTTTTTAATGCTCTTTTTGCAGCACCAATTTTTTGTGGAGATGAGTTTTCGTTCTTAAGTTTCGCTTCTTCCTCTTTTTTCCATTCTAAAACTTCTTGTATTTCTTCTTCAGTTTCCTTGAGTTTATCTTCAATTTCTTTTTCAGTTAACGGCGGAAATTTTGGGCCTTTATATCCATAGCTTACCATGTTTGGACTTAGAAAAAGAATCTTTTAAATGTGACTACTTGTGTTTAAAGAACTCAATCTGCCTAAATCTTTTCATCACTTCGTCATAATTTCCTTTTTCAGCTAAAATCTTTTTCTTATCTTTATCAAGCAGTCTAAAATCATATTCCTTAACTGAACCTTCGATTTTGTCTTTTCCAGGATAGTCTTTCCAATGTGAAGAATTTTTCTTTTTGTATTGTAGTGCCATCTTCTTTTAATTTAGAAGAAGAACTCATTTATTTAATTTTCTAAATAAATTACATAAGACATACTAACAAATAAAAAAAAATTCCTCCGCTTTTCAGCGTCGGGTTTCAGGGGCATGTGTAGCGATCACCTCTCGCTATTTCACTTAATTAACTTTTGAATATTTTCAATAGCGTCTGCAACTTCGGTACCTTTCTTGGTGAGTTTGATCACTTTAATTCGCCCCTTTTTCTCAAACTCAACCAACTTTAGTTCTTCCAAAGTTTGCAGTATCTTTACTGCATGGCTATAAGTACAGTCTACTTCTTTAGCCAAAACACTACCATACCTCATCCTTGTATTCTTCTTCAAGGAGACCAACATTAGAGCAGGTTTTCTCCTGAAAAAGATGTCAAAGTTGTCTTTCATTTCAGATACTTTTTCCATCTTGGATGATGTATTTAGTTTAACCTATATATTCAGACAATGTTGTTCTTTTAAATGTTTTGTAATGTATATATTTACTATTGAACTTTGATGAAAAATTTGAATTTCTGGAATCAAAACTCTTATTAATTCTGAAAACATTTTCTTTAGATGAAAAAGAAAACAAAAATTCTTGCCGTCGGAGATTTGCATGGAGATTCTAAATTAGCATGTAAAATTGCTAAACAGGCTGAGAAAGAAAAAGTCGATATAATTGTAATTCCAGGAGATTTAACTTGGCTAGAACAAGATGTAAAAAATTTAATAAAACCTTTTGATAAACTTGACAAGAAAATACTAATTATCCCTGGGAATCATGAAACAATTCCTACTATTCAATCATTTGAACAATCTTATAAAAACGTAAAAAATCTTCATGGAGATTTTTTAATTCATAAGGACATAGGATTTTTTGGCGCAGGATATTCTACAACTTCAGGCCCATTTTGGATAGAAGAAAATGAACTCTTAAAACTCTTGAATAAATCTCATGAAAATATTAAAAATATGGGAAGTAAAATTATGGTCACCCACATGCATCCTTTAGGAAGCTCGTCGGAAATTACTGGTTTTGAAGGTTCGGAGGCAATTTTAAAGGCAATAAAAAGGTTTAAACCTCAATTTGTAATTAATGGTCATATACACGAGGCAGGTGGTTTGATAGATGATTTTTATGGAACCAAAATAATTAATGTTGCGAGAAAACCATTTATTTTCGAGATTTAGTTTGTTTTAGAAATATTTTTGAAACACACTTCAAAATTTATTTTAGCAATTTCAATAACTTTGTATGCACTAGTTAATGCTTCGAGAGAATGTTCACTTATTTTGATTTCCTTTAGGAATTTATTTTCATTTATTTTTTGTTTTAATTTGTCTTTTTCTTTTTTATCATAAATTGTTTCACAAAAATTCTTTTTGGAGGGGGTTAATTCTTCATCTGAAAAATAGCCTAGAATAATATTTTTCTCGGGAACATAAACCCTGTAATTGAAATCATCGTGTTTTGCAATGATTTTGTCTTTCAGTCTTTCAAGGACCCCTTTTGATTTAAATATGTACGCTTCAACCATATTTAACATAATCTAACTTGTTTTATAAAATGATGTTTCTTTATTAGAATACAAAAATCTATAAAAACTCTTTTCTTTGGAATTGTATATTATGGCAAGGAAAATCCAAGAAAAATCTCGAGAGGAAAAAGCCTCTGAAGGTAATTTTAGAGTTGATGAATCTGATGTAAAATATGCTACAGAAAAACTTGTAAGATCATTACCTCCAGAAAAATTAATTAGCGTAACTGAGAAGCTTGTAAAACAATCTTCTCCAGAAACAATAATTCAAGGTTCTATAGAAAAAAAAACAAGGAAGAAACCCACGAAAAAAGAGAGGGAAAAAATTGAGAGCTTTACGGTCATAAAAAAACTCCCGAAAGGAAAACGATCTTCAAAAAAAGCAAAGGAATATTCTCCTCCAAAGATAAAATTAAAACCTTCTGGTTATGAATTAATAATAACAGAAAAACCTCAAGCTGCACTAAAAATCGCAAACGCTTTGGCAGAAACGAAACCTACTCAAAAAACGATAAATAAAGTTCCTTATTATGAGCTAAAAAGAAACAATAAAAAAATAGTTGTTGCTTGCGCTGTTGGGCACTTATTCACACTAAAACAGAATTTTCCTGGAAGTTTTGTACCCATCTTTGACATTTCATGGATTCCCAATTTTGTTGCAAAAAAAGGAGACTTCACAAAAAGATATTATGATACAATCTTAAAACTTGTAAAAGATGCTTCATCAATAACAATTGCAACTGATTACGATGTCGAAGGAGAAGTAATCGGAATGAATGTAATGAAATACATCTGCGACCAAGAGGATGCAAAAAGAATGAAATTCTCTACATTAACAAAAAACGAATTAGAACAGGCTTATGAGAATCAAATGCCCCATCTAAATTGGGGACAAGCAATTGCAGGAGAAACAAGACATTATCTTGATTGGTTTTATGGAATTAATCTTTCTAGAGCATTGATGAATGCAATAAAAACAACGGGCAAATTTAAGATAATGTCTATTGGTCGTGTTCAAGGTCCTGCTCTAAAATTAATTGTAGATAAAGAAAAGGATATTCTAGCCTTTGAATCAAAACCCTATTGGCAAGTATTCATTGAAATCCCTACAAAAATTGGTTCAACAACAATCCTCCTAAAACATAATAAGGATATTTTTGACAAGAAAGAATTAAATAAATTTTCAAATTTAAAAGGCAAGATTGCGATTGCAAAAACAACAGATAAAGATCAAAAATTATCTCCTGGAGAACCATTTAATTTAACAACATTACAAACTGAAGCTTACAAATTCTATGGGATAACTCCCTCGAGAACATTACAAATTGCACAAGGATTGTATCTTGCAGGTTTGATTTCCTACCCAAGAACATCCTCGCAAAAACTTCCAGCTTCAATAGGTTATAAAGAAATTTTAGAAAAACTTGCAAAAGAGTTTAAGGTCGAACACTTGATAAAAAGAAAAACTCCTATTGAAGGTAAAAAATCAGATCCTGCACACCCCTCGATTTATCCTACTGGACAAAGTCAAATATTGTCTGGCGACGACCAGAAAATTTACAAATTAATTGTGACTCGTTTCTTAAGTTTATTTTGTGAAGATGCAATTGTAACGAACAGAAAAATTTTGGCAGAAGTTGAATCATTGAAATTCTCAACACTAGGCAAAACTATCAAAAATAAATCTTGGATGGAAATATATCCTTCCAAACTTAAAGAAGACAAAGTTCCGGAAATAAATGGGGAGGTAGAAATAGTTGATTTGAAAACAGAAGAAAAAGAAACTCAACCTCCGAAGAGATTTTCTCCAGCATCGATTGTTTCAGAAATGGAAAAAAGAAATCTTGGAACAAAGGCAACTCGTTCAAATATTTTAGAAACACTTTATGACAGAGGATATATTGAAGGTCAAAGTATAACCGCGACACCTTTAGGAGTTTCTTTGATAAATACTT
>CAYVIQ010000011.1:0-10159 GCA_964451595.1 Candidatus Woesearchaeota archaeon | reverse complement strand
CTGTTGTTGGTGATGGGAAAGGTCATGTTGGAATTGGAGTTGGAAAATCAATGGAAACCTTGCCCGCTCGAGATAAGGCAACGAGGAAAGCTAAGTTAAATATTATAAAAGTTGTTAGAGGCGATGGAAGCTTCGATTCAGTTGGAGGAGGAAATTCAAGCATACCTTTCAAAATTTCAGGAAAAGCTGGAAGTGTAAGAGTAACTCTGATACCTGCTGCTCCCGGAACGGGATTAGTTGTTGCTGACCAGATGAAGACAATTTTAAGAATGGCAGGAATAGAAGATGTTTATTCAAAGACCGAAGGAAAATTAAAGACAGCTTTTAATTTAGCGAAAGCAACTATAGATGCATTGAAGAAGACAAATCCTGTTTATAATAAAATAAGAAATACGGAGAATAGAAAATGAGTAAAATTGCAGTAATAAGAATTCGTGGAATGGTTGGTTTGAAATCAGAAATAAATTCGGCTCTGGATAGGTTGAGACTTAAGAGAAAATACGCTTGTGTTGTTCTGGAGAACCCAGATGCTTCACAATTGGGAAACTTAAAGAAGTTGAGAGATTTTGTCGCATTCGGTGAAATTGAGGATAATACTTACAAAGAACTTATTGATAAACGTGGGAAGAAAGATGCTGAGGGGAAATTAAAACCATTCTTTAGATTACATCCTGCCCGAGGAGGAATGGAAACTAAGAAACATTTCGGTGTTGGTAAGGGAGTTTTAGGAAATAATGGTGAAGGAATAAATAAATTAATATTGAGGATGTTATAAAATGCAAACACACAAAAGAAGAAAGTCATCAAGGCAACATGGAAGGCACATGGGAACTCATGGAACTGGTGCGAGAAAGAATAATCGTGAATCTGGAAATCGAGGAGGATTTGGAATGGCTGGTTCGGGTAAGAGAGCAGACCATAAAAAGACTCTGATAACAAAACTTTTCGGTCATGGATATTTTGGAAAGAAAGGAATCACTTCAAAGAAGACAGAGAAAGATAAAAGGCTAAGAATTGGTTTAGCGCAAATCCAGAGTAACTTGGAAAGTTATGGTAATAAAACTGCAAAAGGTTGGGAGATTGATTTATCTAAATATAAGATTTTAGGAAAATTTGAAGTTAAAGAAAAATTATTCATAAAAGCTCTTGAAGCTTCTAAAGGTGCAATTGAATCTGTAAAAAAGGCTGGTGGAGAAATAACAGTCAAGGAAAAGAAAAAGATGGAAACGCCTTTGGTTACGAAGCCTGAAAAGAAAAATTAGCGTCAACAAAACTTTAAAAACACTTATTCTTAATTTATAGAATGGATTTTACTAAGATATTTTCATTAATTCCTGAAGTTAGAAAGCCTGATGAGAAAAAGGTTGCATTTAATGTTAAGTTAAAATGGACACTTGTTGTTCTTATTGCGTTTTTTATTCTTGCAAATATCCCACTTTTTGGTTTAAGTCAAAATGCTTTGTCAAGATTTGAATATCTGGCAATTATGTTGGGAACGGATTTTGGATCTATAATTTCTTTAGGTATTGGTCCTATCGTTATGGCATCGATTATTTTACAAATGCTTACTGGTGCAGGAATTTTAAATATTAATACTAACACTATCGAGGGTAAAAGATTTTTTCAAGGAATTCAAAAGATTTTAGTTTTCTTCTTCATAATTTTTGAAGCAGTTGTTTATGTTATGATGAAAGGGCTTGAAGCTATGCCTGGATTTGCTGGAATAGTTATCCTTCAATTGGTTCTTGGAGGTTTAGCAATTTATTATATGAATGAACTCTCGGAAAAGTGGGGATTTGGTTCGGGAGTAAGTTTATTCATTGGAGCAGGAATTTCATGGAGATTGTTCACTTCAGCATTCCAGTTTGTTAACCAACAAGGAAGAAATTGTTTGTTGGACTTTGGCGGAACTGCCTGTTCAGGTAAAATTTTGGTTTTAATTCAATCAATTATAAATAAATATCCTGTTGAATTTACTTCTGCTTTAGCGGCACTTTTGGCTACAGTAGGCATTTTTCTTTTAGTTGTTTGGGCACAAAGTCTTAAAGTTGAAATTCCTTTGAGCTTTGGAAGAATAAGAGGTTATGGAATTAAATGGCCTTTAAGTTTTTTCTACGCTTCAGTTATCCCAGTGATTTTAGTTTCTGCTTTGATTGCAAATTTACAACTTTTCGGAGGTTTACTTGAGAATTGGTTAGGTCACGCAACATTCTTAGGACACTTCTCGAATGGTCAAGCTGTTTCAGGTTTAGGATTTTGGTTAGGGCACACAAACATACTTGAGTTAATAATTCGAGGAGGTTTACTCCCAAGATATTTAATTCAAGGATTAACACATATAATTACATATACCGTTTTATGTGCGGCATCCTCAGTAGTTTGGGTAAAGAGTTCAGGAATGGATTCTAAAGCTCAGGCGAAAAAGATTTCAAGTTCGGGTTTACAAGTTGCAGGATTTAGACAAGACAATAGAGTCCTGGAGAGTATCTTAGATAGATATATTATGCCTTTAACAATTATGGGCGGTGCAGCAATCGGATTCTTAGCATCATTCACCAATTTGCTTGGAGCTTTAGTTTCAGGAACTGCAATACTTTTGGTAATCATGATCATGTTCCAGTTTTATCAAAACATTGCACAGCAACATATGACGGATATGAATCCTGCTATGCGAAAGTTTATGGGGAGTTAGGAAGAATTAAAAGGGTTGAAGATTTTATTTAAGAATGAGTGAAGAAAATTTAATGAAAAATAAAGGAGGGAAAGAAGGAAGTTTTATGCCATTATTCGTAATTATGTTCGCTTCTCTTATTATTGCTTTTTATTGGGATAAATTACCTTGGATTAGTAATTCGGTTCATTTTGTTTTGAATCCGACAGCAGGATTTCTACTTGACTGGAATTTGAATATAGGAATGTTAATAATCGTGTTATTTATTTCGGCTATAACAACTGTGGTACAGAAATATGCAACAGATCAAGATACCTTAAAAGAACTTAAGAAAGAGCAAAAAGAAATTCAAAAGCAGATGAAAGAATTTAAAGCTCATCCTGAAAAAATGATGGAACTGCAAAAAAAACAATTTGCGATGATGCCTAAACAGATGAAACTTTCAATGAGAGGTGTAATGTATACAGGTATCCCTTTCATTTTATTCTTTAGATGGTTTAGAGATTATTTTGTTGCAGCCGGAGATCCAAGATTTATCTTGGGAATGAGTTGGTTTTTGTTTTATTTAATTTTTGCGATGATATTCAGTTCAATTCTTCGAAAGAAGTTCGATGTTGTTTAATCCCAAAACTTAAAAACCTTTTTTTTCTGGATTCTTAATGGTCGAACAAACAGAACAGCAAAGACAGCAAGAAATGACGCAGAAGTTTATGATGTTTGAGCAACAGATTAGGTTGATTCAAGAACAGCTTCAAGCAGTAGAGCAGGCACTTTATGATTTGCAAACAATAGATGTTGGATTGGGAGAGTTAGTCGGTAAGAAGGATAACGAGGTTCTTGCTCAAGTAGGAAGAGGAATTTATATTAAAGCTAAATTAATTTCTGAGGATTTGATTGTTGATGTCGGTGGTAAAAATTTTGTTAAGAAATCAATTCCGAATACGCAAGATATCTTGAAAACTCAAATCGAAAAACTGAGGGAAATAAAAGGAGATTTGAATAACGAAATGGAGAAGATAAATGAAGATTTAACAAAAGTTTTTATGGCCAGCCAAGGTCAAGGAAAAAAACACGAATGTAAATGTGAAGACGACAAAGAAAACTGCGAATGCGGTGATGATTGAACAATTTTCCTTTTTTTATTTCTTCTTTATTTTTTCAACATCTTTCTAATAAACTCGCTATATTTCATAACTCCATGTTCGGTTACAATTCCTGAAATATATTTCTTATCGATAAATTCAAAAGCAGGGTTTTTCAATTTTATTTTTTCTGGTGCGTTATCCCAGACTTCATTCAATTTTCTTTGCTCTATTGGAACTTTGTCCTTTGTAAATTTCCAAGAATCAGCGACGATATAAAAAGGAATTTTCTCTTGTTTGGCAATTCTTGCAACAACTTCAGAACCAACCTTATTAATAACACCGTCATTTATGAGAGCGTCAGCTCCGAGAAAAGCCATTGAAACCTTTTTTGTTCCTTGTTCTTTCCCCAATGCTATACCTACTGCAGAATCTATAAACATTGTTACCTTTATTCCTGCGCGACGCAAATCTTTTGCAGTTTTTCTGCCTTGAAAAAGTGGACGAGTTTCGGTATTGTAAACTTCGAATTTTTTGCCTTTCTTTTTTGCATAAGCAAGTGCATTAGAAACATTTGTTGAATGACAATGAGTAAAGAAAACTTTTTTGTTTCCAATTAATTTTATTAAGTTTTTGTTTATTTTATCTTGAGCTATATCAAAATGTTTTAGTATTTCTGATTTTTGAACTCCAGATTCTGCCATGTCCAAAACATTTTCCATCATGGGTTCAGTTGGTCGAGATTTTAACAATATATTTTTTGATTTTTTTGAAGGCATAAGAAAGTACGCTTTTACAGCGGCTTTGGCTATGTTCCGCGCACCTTGAATCTTTATCGATTTTATGTCGCGGACAATTTTGTTGAATTTAGATTTCTTTGAAAACATTTTCACCCCTTTTACATATATGTTAATCAGACAACATTTAAAAATTATATTATTTTATTGGATTTATGTTAGAATCAATTATGAATCCAAAAAAGAGTGAACGTGGACCGTGGAAAATGTTTTTTGTGGGGATAATTTATGCGTCTTTATCTCTGCTGTTAGTACATTGGTTTTTTAAAAGCGATCCAACTTTATCAAATGCATCTGGAATGATGGTTGTTCTGTTTTGCATAATGTTTAGTTTACCCTATATGTACTTTATAATTAAAAGAGAAGAACGTGAGGATGAAGAAGTCGAAGGATTGTTGGGGATTTGGAGAGTTCACAAAGATGCAATTTATAGTTTGATGTGGCTATTTTTAGGATTTATAATTGCTTTTTCTTTTTGGTATATCATTTTACAAGACAGTAATTTATTAAATTTTCAGATACAAACATATTGTCAGATAAATAGTCCGAATGGTGTTGAAGATTGTGTTTCTCAGTATTCTTTTGAAAATTTAAATTCCCTAACAGGTGCTGCAACAAAGCCAATGAGATTTCTTTCAATTCTTGAAAACAATGTTTATGTTATGATTTTCACACTAATTTTTTCTTTGATATTTGGAGCAGGAGCTATATTTATTTTGGTTTGGAATGCGAGCGTTATTTCAGCAGCTATAGGAATTTTTACGAAATATAGTGTCCGAGAATTACCCCTAGGTCTTGCAAGATATATGATTCATGGTTTCCCAGAAATTGCGGCTTATTTTATAACTGCACTTGCCGGAGGAATTTTTGGTGTAGGGATTATAAGACATGGATGGAAAGACAAAAGAACTTTAAGAGTTGTTGAAAATACTGTAATACTTTTATTCATCGCTATTATTATTTTGATTCTTGCTGGAGTAATAGAAGTTTATCTTACTCCGTTATTATTTGGATAAATTTAAAACCTTCAAAAACTAAGTGAAACAATGGAACCGTTGCTGTTGATGACCATTTTTGTTAGTTTTTTTTGTACATTTTTGATTATGCCGTATTGGATAAGGAAAGCTAAGGCGTTGCATCTAACTGGAAAGGATATCCATAAAACAGATTCCGAGGAAGTTGCAGAAGGTGGAGGTGTCGGAATATTGTTTGGATTTTCAATTGGAGTTTTATTGTATATAGCAATTAATACATTTTATTTGAAAAATACTATATTTGTATCGGAGATGTTTGCACTTCTTTGTGTTTTATTTATAGCTTCAATTGTAGGTTTCGTTGATGATCTAACTGGATGGAAAAAAGGTTTAAGTAAAAAGATAAGGATCGCGATTATGGTCTTTGCAGCAGTTCCTTTAATGGTGATTAATGCAGGTGTGTCCACAGTTATGGGAATTCAGTTTGGACTTTTGTATCCGCTTTTAATAATTCCAATAGGAATCGTTGGAGCGACGACGGTTTACAATTTTTTAGGAGGCTATAATGGTCTTGAATCAAGTCAAGGAATAATTCTTTTAATTGGTTTAGCAATTGTCACATATTTGACCGGAAATGCGTGGCTGAGTGTTATTGCGCTCTGTATGGTTGCTTCACTATTTGCATTTTATTTATTCAACATGAATCCTGCAAGAATTTTTCCCGGAGATATAACCACATATTCTGTTGGAGCTTTGATTGGAAGCATAGCTATTTTGGGAAATATAGAAAAGATTGCAGTTTTCTTTTTCATTCCTTACATATTGGAAGCTATACTTAAGATAAGAGGTAGATTAAAGAAGGAAAGTTTCGGCAAACCAAATGAGGATGGGAGTATTGACTTACGCTATCCCAAAGTTTATGGATTGGAACACATTTCTATAAAATTGCTAAAAAAAATAAAGCCATCAAAAAAAGTTTATGAAAGCGAAGTTGTCTGGCTAATTAATGGTTTCCAGATTTTGGTAATCTTAATTGGATTGGCTATTTTCTTCTAATCAAATTTTTTAAGTTAAGTACTGTTATAAAGTAACAGTTCTTTAAACCAAAAAAAAAGAACAGCTCAAAAGGAACTGTTCAATTTTAAAGAATAATTAGAAATCTGAATAAGATAATCCTTGACCCGAATTGTAAAGTCGCAAAACTTCTTCTGTGGAAAGTGCTCTATTCCATATACCTGCTTCATCCATTAATCCCTCAAAGTAATACGTGCTATATGAACCAAGTCTCCCAAAAACAAGGGTATTTGTAGTTGTGTTCAATCCATCTTGATAAGTCCGAGCATTGCTTTCAACTTTGATTCCATTTATATAAAACTTAACAGAATCTTCATCTAAAACCGCAGATAAATAATACCAAGTTCCTTGAACCAGCTGATCAGAAGAGTGACTAACATTTCCTATATCCCCTCCTCCATCTTTATGAAATGAGACATCAATAGAATTATTCACTTCCCAAAATTGGATTACAACAGAATCATCATTTGGATTAATTCCATTTGAACTTGTAAAAATAAGTCCACGATAATCAATTTGATTTGGATTAATCCACAAACTAACGGTTATATTGGAAAGGCCTCCTACAATTGCATTTGCACTACCTAAAGAAATATAATTATTACTCCCGTTAAAACTGTAACAATTATTAACCTTACCAGAAACACCTCTTGTCGCACCATTGTTTGTTCCATCATGACCATTTCCGGTTACATCTAAGAGATTCCCTGAAGTTTCTTCAAAATCGTAATAAGCAATCAAGCCTTCATTCAAATCAGGAATTATTTCCAAATCAGTATAAACATCGTCGTTGTGGATGATTGTGAAAGAAGATGAACCTGAGGTGCTGTTTAAAACTTGGACGTAATTGTTTTCTCCCAAGGCGAGCCAGTTTTCGTTAAATGTTGAACTAACAATTTCTGCACCGTCGCGATAGGATTTGAAAGTCCAGTTCACACCTTCTGGAGCTGAGCCGTTCCAAATTTCTACTATATCGATGTAATCAAAATAATTAACAGAGGAACTGTTTAAATTTACATCTTCGCCGTAAACCACAAGTTCTCCTGAGACGGTTATTCCTGAAGATTCAAGATAGAAATTCGGAAATGTCGAGCCGAAAGTTCCAAGATTATTTAATGTTGCGGCGGAATCAATTTCTTTTGCAACATATTCATATTGGAAAACGCAACTGTCTTCCGACGGAACAAGTTCAACAACTCTCAATCCGAGATACGATTTTGTTTCAAAAAGATTTGTTGGAAATTCCCATCCGTCTTCAGCATCTCTTAAATCCTGTTCAACCTGCCCTCTAAAAGCCTTGTTTCTCGAGGCATCATAACCCTGGAAAACAAATTTGCATTGTGCTTTTGTTACATAAGGCAATTGAATTGTATCGGAATAAGAAACTTTCAGAGGATTTTTAAAATCTAAATTTGCGTCTGAACCAGAATTGAAATTACTTCTAGAAACTTCCGCCCATGAACCCTCGTTCGAATAATAAAAGTAAACTTCAATAGAGTCAATTTGAGGAACACTTGCAGATTTAAATCCGATAGAACTATTCTCGGAGATTTTTGGCATTACTAATGTGGAAATTGATGCAAATTCATTTTTCATTGAAGATTTAGAATATTCTTTTTCACACTTTGTGAACAAAAATACTGAAGTTGCGATTATTACAACTAAACTAAAAAATCTAGTAATTTGTTTCATAATGATTAAATTAATTGTCGATAATTAAAGATAAGTAATAAAAATTAATATAAAATAATCTGCTTTAGCTTTCTACCTTGTAGAGTGCTAAAAAGTTTTGATTATGGAGCTCGTATCATAAGATATGTGTTTTAGAGGATATTTCAAGATTAAATAAGCGTTTTTTTAGGTATTTCGGTATGAAATAAGTTATTTTTAAGAGCATTCGCTAACTGTTGTTTTTTAATTTTTTTAGTATTCAGTCTGTTTCGACAAAATATTTTCAAGAATTTTTTCTAAAGCCTTAATCGGCAAGAGTGATTTTTTCTTGAGGTTAATAATTTTATGGAACAACTTGGAGTTAAATTTGTTTTAAAAAAGTTTTGGTTTGAAAAAGTAATGTGCTCCCAGAATATATCTCTTCTGAATACAGGTTTTGAAAAAATAAAAAAGGTTTTAAATGGCAGATTATTGAGAAATGAATGGATGAAAATAGTAAAGAGGAGTTTAGATTTGATTATAAGAAAATAAAAGGATTCTTCATGAATAAAAAAATTCAATGGATATTTTTTGGGATTTTGGCATTTGCAATCCTTGTCATTGGAATTTCAATAAGAATGATTCCCGTGGATAATGGAAATTTAATTGATTCTACGACAGGGGATTACACTCCTTTAGCATTGGATCCTTATTACTTTTTAAGAATTGCTGAAACAATGGTCTCAGGAAATGGAACCCTTCCTGAATATGATACAATGAGGGTCGGAAACGTTATGAATATTTCTTGGATTAACGAATTACTTCCAAACTCAATAGTCACTATATGGAAAATTTTAAAACTATTTAATTCAGAATTAAGTTTGAATTATGCTGATGTAATTAATCCAGTAATATTTTTTGGTTTAGGCCTTATTCTATTTGGTGTTTTAGTTTGGGTTCTAACAAAAAACAAATGGATTTCTCTTTTATCTTCGGGTGTTTTGGCATTAATTCCGCCTTATCTTTATAGAACGCTTGGAGGATTCTCAGACCATGAATCAATTGGTATGTTTGGTTTTTTTGCAGCATTAGCAATTTTCGCAATAGGAATGAATTATATTCAAAAAGAAAAAAGTAAGAAAGTAATTTCAAGCATTTTAGGTTTGTTGACAGGATTTGGTTTGATGCTTAGCATTGCAACATGGGGAGGAATTGCAAAATTTCTATTTATGACAATTCCTTTAGCATTTTTAATTTACTGGTTAGTAAATAAAAAAGATAGAGAAAATGGACTGATTTACTATGGTAGCATGATTCTAGGCTGGATTATTTCGATACCTATTTTTGGATATGGGGGGAACGGAATAGTTAAGATCTATGCTTTTAATTCAGTGGGTATTTTAACTTTTTTTACATTAGGATATTGTATTGTAGATTTTTTGATTTCAAAAATAAAAAAAACTCAAGACAATAATAAAGTATTGAAATACAAAGAAATTATAAGTTTGGGAATAGTAATTATTGGAGGAACTTTATTCTATCAAATTTTTATTGGGAATGTTTTTTCTATGTTTAGTGATTTAATTTCAAAATTAATTAATCCTTTTGGTAATTCAAGAATTACAGTTACTGTTGCTGAAAATGCTGCAGCATATATAAAAAGTGATCTAATTGCAGATGTGGGTAGTTTAGTATTCTGGTTGTTTTTATCTGGATGTTTCTTTATAGGATTAAAAATTTCAAAAGGAATAGACAATAAAAAATATAAAAGAATATTTCCTTTAGTCTTTATTGCTTTTATATTTGGATTAGTATTTTCAAATTATTCTAATGATTCGGTTCTAAATGGAAGTTCATTTATATCTAAATTCATATTAATTGGATCCTTCTTATTCTTTGCAATTTTTTCTA
>CAYVIQ010000010.1:0-11286 GCA_964451595.1 Candidatus Woesearchaeota archaeon | reverse complement strand
TATTGCAGCTTCTGGTTTGAAGGGAGACAACATTGTAAAGAAATCTGAAAATATGGCTTGGTACAAGGGTCCTACAATAATGGAACAAATGGACAATTTCCCAGCTCCAGAATTACCCACTAATTTACCAATGAGAATGCCTGTTCAGGATGTTTACGAAATTACTGGTATTGGTACCGTTCCCGTTGGAAAGATTGAAACTGGTATTATGAAAGTAGGTCAAAAGATTAGGGTTCTTCCAGGTAGAACTGGTACTGGAATTGATGGTGAAGTTAAGACTATTGAAGCTCATCACGAAAATCATCCTGAGGCTCCAGCTGGAATGAATGTTGGTGTTAACCTTAGGGGAATTGGTAAGAAAGATTTGGCTAGAGGAGACGTTATTTGTGAAGCAAGCAATCCTGTTCCAATTGTTGAAGAATTTATAGCAACTATTACGGTGATAAATCATCCTACTGTTTTGGCTAAGGGATATACTCCTGTATTCCATATTCACACAGCTCAAGTTCCTTGCCAATTTGTTGAATTAATTGCTAAGATTAATCCTGCAACTGGTGAAGTTATTCAAGAAAATCCTTATTTCTTGAAGAACGGAGATTCAGCTAGAGTTAGAATCAAACCTATTGGAAATCTTTGTTTAGAAACTCAGAAGGAAAACCCTTGGATGAGTAGATTTGCTGTTAGGGATGCTGGTGCGACTGTTGCAGCTGGTATGTGTACTGAAATCACAAAGAAGAAGTAAGATTTTCTATAAAATTTAAAGTGCGATTTCTGATTGATTTTCTAAACCTATTCTATGAATTTTTTAGAGTTATCTAAATCCGAAAAAATTAAATAACCATATTTCTTGTATTTTTTATGTTTGAATTGACAAAAGAGTGCGATGAACATCCGAATAAATTTATAAATTTGAATTCAGAGGAATTCTCAAAAGAAATTCTTCTCGCAAATGATAATTATTTGAGAGAATTCTTTAGTGAATTATCAAATGAATATAAAATTCAATCAATTGGAGATTTTAGAAGAGGAAGAAAAAGATTGTTTCAAGGATTAGACAGTTTATCAACTGCTTTTTATATTATTTCAAAAGAGAGAAATTATGGCTGTGGCGGTGAAGGAAATTTCTTGAATCTTGATCCAGAGGAATCTGCAAGAGCATTTGGTTTTACAAATTATTTTTATCAACGCGAATGCTTCAGGTTAATTAAAAACGAAATGCCCCGAAACTTTGATTCCGTCTTGAAATCTATAGATTTAGTTTGTAATGCTTGTGAAGGAAAATTAAAAAATAATTTTGAATAGCTCTAAGAAAAATTTAAATACCTGAATTTTCTAAGTTAGTCATTAGAAAAATATCATCACATCCACGATTGATATTATCACATATCACATTCATTTGCTTCATTTGAAGTTCAGAAGTAGGAATTGTATAAGATATTTTTCTATATGAGATTATAAAATCTTATTTAACTAAATAGGAAATAATATGAAAAATGGCTAAAGTAAGTCCGGTATCAATAAAATATATGGTACATGCGAATTTCTCGGCTGAAGGTGCACTTGAGAAACCAGACGTTATTGGTGCTCTTTTTGGGCAGACAGAAGGTTTATTGGGTGCAGAATTAGAGATGCGAGAGTTGCAGAAGGAAGGCAAGATTGGAAGAATTGAAGTTGAATTGGAACGTGAAGGTAAGAGAACTGTAGGTAAGATAACAATTCCAACAGCTTTGGATCAGTCTGAAACGACTTTAATCGCTGCAGCTATCGAAACTATCGAGAGAATAGGACCAAGTGATTCCCAAATTGAAGTTGAAAGAATTGAGGATGTTCGAGGAAGTAAAAGAGATTACATTCTTGAGCGTGCTAAGAAACTAATGCAGGGAATTCAAGGTGCTTCGGATTCGAGAGAAATCTCCAATGCAATAAAGGATTCTACAAGAACTTCAAATATACAAGAGTATGGGAAGGAAAAGCTTCCTGCAGGAGATTTATCTGGTGATGAAGTTATTGTTGTCGAAGGTCGTGCTGATGTTGTCAATTTACTTCGTGCTGGAGTAAATAATGTTATTGGTATGAATGGAACAAGATTACCTGAGGCGATAAAAGAGCTTGGAGAATCAAAAGAATTGACTTTGTTTGTTGACGGTGACAGAGGAGGGAAATTAATCATCCAAAATGTTACTGACAATGCAAAAGTCAAGTATATTGTAATTGCTCCCGATGGAAAAGAAGTTGAAGAACTAGCAGGAAAAGAAATTCTTATGAATTTAAGGAAGAAGATTTCTGTTGAAGAATACTTCAGAAGAGAAAGGCGTTTTGGAAATCAAGGAAGGAATTATAGGGATTCCACTCCTAGTTCTAATTTTGAGGATAACACTCCTAGAGAAAAAGTTGAGCTTGACGATGAGAAGAAACAGACATTGAAAGACATTGCTGGAGAAATAGATGGAACAGGGAAAGCTGTTCTTTTAGATAGCAATTTGAAAGAGATACGAAGCATTTCATCAAGAGGTCTTGTTTTGACTCTTAGAAAGATTTCTCAAAAACCTTCAGTTCTTGTTATTGATGGTGCTGTAACTGGTTCTGTCATAGATGTGGCTGAAGAAATTGCATGTCAAATAATTGTTGCAAAGAATTTCAGCGCAACAAGTAATAAAATTCAGATGTTGAGTTTTTAATTATTAGGGAGAATTAATTTCTCCTTTTTTCTTTTTGTTTTTTTATTATACAAATATTTTTATAGAGTTTATTTTTGAAGAAATTATGGAATATAAAGACTCTAACTCAATAGAAAAGAATTTTTTTAGAGCTAGAAAGTTTACTGAAGGAAAATTAGGAATATTAAGTTTAATTGAATTAGTTGAATTAAAAAGACTTGTTAAAGATACTACAAATATTTATGTTAATGATAAAAAAGATTTTCTTTCAAAAGGAAATTTTGGTGATAAACAAATACATCCAGATTATGAAGCCACATTAATTTTTATGAATAAGAATTATTGACTTCAAATATATGACCTTGAGGATAAAGGAGATTTTGATTGGATAAGATTGATTATAAAAGAAGACCTTGGTTTTGATCATTATCCAAGAGTTTTTTAAGAAAATGCAAGATGAAATGCATAATCGACTTGAATATTGACCCTCTCCTTCGGTAAAAGACCATTTCAGCATATCGTTTAAACAAATGGTTACAGAAGACGTTTTTATTGTTATGCCTCGTTACTTACAATTAGTGTAATTTTATAATTAGTAAAATATGTTGTCACCATAAAGTTTATAAATGAAATCCAATGTAGGATAATGTGGAAAAACGATGTTTTTCCGCAGAACTAAATAAATAAAATGGTAACAAAAATGAACACAAAGAAGCTTTTAGTTTCTTTAAGTCTTGCAGTTATCGCAATCTTTATGGTTGCTGCAGTAAGTGCTTTAAGTTCTGAAGACACAAGCGAACATGCTTATGCAACTGTTACTTCTGGTGACATGGCAAACACCGCAATAATTGAAGTTGACGGAATCAATATTCTTGATTCTCCATCTGTTGTTGCTGGTGAAACTGTTGTGGTTGTTGTGGAGTTTACTGCTCTAGATGATGCATCAGATGTTGTAGTTGAAGTTGAACTTGAAGATAACAAAGTTGTTTCAAAATCTTTTGATGTTGAAGCAAACAAAACTTACAAGAAAGCTTTGAAAGTTGAAGTTCCATTCGACCTTAAGAACGACAAATCTGACGAAATCAGTTTGGATGTTAAAATTGGTGGGGAGAATGAGGATGGAGACGATGTTGAAACTGAATTTAACAACATTGCCTTAAACGTTCAAAGACCTTCATACAACCCAGAAGTTAAGTCTGTAACTGTTTCTCAATCTGTTTCTGCTGGTGAAACATTCCCGGTTGATATTGTATTGAAAAACATGGGTTACAATGACTTAGAAGATGTATACGTTACTGTAGCTATTTCTGAATTGGGTGTTTACAAAACAGCTTATTTCGGAGATTTAGTTTACGATGACGATGTATGTAAAGATAGCGATGACGATGACTGTGATGATACTGTGACCGGTGAACTTTATTTGAAAGTTCCATACGGTGTTGAAGCTGGTGTTTACGACCTTGAAGTTGAAGTTACAAATGATGATGTTACAAAAACATTCGTAAGACAAATTGTTGTTGAGAATGATTTTGCTAGCAATGTTATTTTGACCTCTTCAAGTAAAACTGTTTCAGTTGGTGAAGAAGCTGAATATGCTTTCTTGTTAGTTAACCCAACTAACAATTTGAGAGTATACACACTTTCAGTTAACGCTGATAGTGCTGTTTCAACAAACACTGAAACTGTTGTTGCAGTTCCTGCAGGTTCTAGTAAAACTGTTACTTTGAATGCTGAAGCTTCTGAAGCTGGACAGTACAACGTTGTTGTAAATGTTCTCTCAGGTAGCGAAGCTGAAGAAGTTGCTTTTACTTTGAATGCTGAAGAAAACTCAACAAGCCCAGTAATTGTTCTCACAGTTATTTTGGCAATTATCTTCTTGGTACTTTTAGTTGTACTAATTGTACTTTTAGGAAGAAAACCTGCTAAGACTGAAGAATTCGGGGAAAGTTATTACTAAGATTAATTTTTTATTTTTATTTTTATTTTCTTAACTTCCCCTTTTATTTTTATAAAAAAGAAATCCAGACGCTTTGATTTTAAGCGTTATTCTAGAGGATTATATTTGCAAACTTGTAACTTTACTAACTCCATCGTGCATTGAGACACCATAGAGATTTGTCGCACGGGTTATAACTTCATCATTGTGGGTTATTACAATATATTGTCCTTTCTGCATATATTTCTTTAGAAGATTTGCAAGACGCTCGGAATTTCTTTTATCTAAAGCTGCATCAATCTCGTCAAGAATGTAGAAGCAATAAGGACTCAATTCCTGTATTGCAAAAATCAATGATAAAGCGACCATTGTTTGTTCTCCTCCTGAAAGCGATGTTACATCAAAATATTTTCCGTGTCCTGTTTTAACGATTATTCCAACGCCAGCATCAAAAGGTTCTTTTTTATTCTCCAAATCCAATGAAACTTGTCCTTTTGTCGAGATTTGCGCAAAATTCCTAGAAAATATTTCATTTAATTCGTTAAAGGTTTTCATGAATGTTCTTTTTTTCTTTATGTCAATTTCTTTAATGATCTTTAAAATTCCTTCTTTTTCTTTTTCTATTGTTTCAACTTTTTCTTTTATAGAATCGTACTCTTTTTTTACATCCTCATAAACTTCTAATGAACGCATATTTACAGAACCCATTGAAGAAATTATATGCTGAGATTTTGTAAGACGTTCAACAAGAACCGATCGATCACGAATATTAATTATTTCAATTCCTGAAAATTCCAAGAGTTCTGTTTCATAGTTTTCAATCTCGGCGTCAGACCGAGCTTTCTCTATTTTTAGATTATTTATAAGGTTTTCAATATTGTGGATTTGGTTTTTCTTTTCTGTTAAAGAAATATCGTTTTCTCGAATTTTAGAAGTTATAGAATCACGTTCAGCAATTAATTTTTTAAATTTCTCTGAGAGTTCTTGTTCCTGTTTTCTCTTCTTATCAAGAATTTTTTCTTTCTCTTTTATTGAGCCTTCAAGATTTTGAAATTCATCTTTTATATCAGATTCTTCACGGATTAGTTGTTTTAAAGAAATTTTTGAACGTTCCAATTCACGTTGTTTGAAAGAAATTTCTGAGTTTACATTTTCCTCTGTACGTATAGAAATTTCCTGGAACTCGACCCGAAGAGTTTCGTATTTTTGTTCAACATTTGAAAACTGGTTGAATTCACTTTCTAATTTATTTTTTATTTTTTCTAATTCTTCTAACTCGCCTTTTGTGAGATTTATTTTTTCGTAGAGAGATTGTATCTGAGATTTCTTTTCCTGAATAGAATTAATTCTCATCACATCATTTTCACGTTTTGAAATTTCATATGTTAATTGTTCAATTTGTTGTTTTAGAAGTTCTTTTTTATGGTATATTTCTGTAAGCTCTTTATCTGAATTTTCAATTTCTTTATTCAAAGATTCGATTTGAGGCAAGGTTTCATTTTTGATTGAATGAATATGATTTTCAGTAATTTTATTTTTACATACAGGACAAATATCTAATTTTGCAATTTTATCAATTAATTTATTTTGTTTCTCAATTTCATATTCATTTGTATAAGCAATTTTTTCTAATTCTTTCTCTTTCTTCAAGAGATTTTCAACTAACTCTCTTTTTTGTGCAAGGGAGATTTTTGATTCTTCAAGTTTTTCTATAGTAGTATTTTTGTCATATAAATCTCTAGAAATAGAATCGATTTGTTTAACAAGAAACTCCGATTCGGAATTTTGGTTTTGCAATAGATTTTTTTTATCTTCAAATCTTTGTTGCATTGATTTTAATTCGGATTTTATCATGTAGAATTTTTTTCTTTGCTCCTCAATTTTTTCTAATTCAGCCTTTTTTTCATCAACCTCTTTTTGTTTTTTAGCTACGGTTGGAGCTGATTTCTCCAATTCTTTTATGGAAACATCATTATCATGGATTGAATTTTCAAGTTCAGATTTTTGTTTTGTAATGTTTTGAGTTTTTGATTCATAATTCTCTTTTTTCACATTCATCCCCGCAAGATCTGCACGAAGATTTGCAATTTCCTGATTTAATTTTTCCTGCTCCAAACCCGTCGATTCCTGAATGTTTGAATTTATGGAAGAAATTTTTGTTTCGAAGTTTTTTATTACTGAATCAATTTCAACAATTTTCTTTTTGATTTTTTCAATTTCAGAATTTTTTCTTTGGATTTGTTCTTCAACAGAAGATTTTTCTTTTTTCTTTTTATTCAAATCAAAATTTATTATACTTGCCTTGAATTTCTTAATATCCTCTTCTAGCTGTTTATATTTCAAAGCCTGTTGTCTTTCTTTTTCTAAATTATTAAGATAAGTTGTTCGTTCACGAAGTATTGCCAAAACTTCTTTTAGTTTTTCCTCGGTCTTTGTTAATTCTTTTAATGATCTTTCTTTTCGTGATTCGTAAACGGAAATTCCTGAGACTTCTTCAATAATTTTACGTCTCTCTTCATTGTGCATTTTTACAAAGTTCTGAATTTCACCTTGAAGAATTATATTGAATCCGTTTGGGTCTATTCCTGCTTGTGCAAGCAAAGTCAATATTTCTTGACGGGTTTTTGTTTCATCATTTATTTTGTAAATGCTCTGACCATTTTTTCGGACAATTCTTTTTATTGAAATTTCTTTTTTGTTAATTGTAAATGTATTATCTTCATTATCAAAGACTATTTCTACCATTGCTTCTTTCGCCGGACCTGCAACTTTTGTACCCATAAAAATTAAATTCTGGGATTTTGCGGCTCGCATTGACTTAGCACTTAAACGCCCAAGAACGAAACATAAGGCATCAGTAACGTTGGATTTTCCAGAACCATTCGGACCTAAAACTACATTAATTCCAGGAGAAAATGGTAATTCAGTTTTTCTTGCGAAACTTTTGAAACCGTGCACAGTTAACCTCTTTATGTATGACATTAAATATCTAAGTAAAAAAGGTTTTTAAGATTTTCAATTAAACTAAAGTTCTTTGACTAATTTTTGTGATTACAACTTTCCATGTTTCCCAAGTTTTTCTAAAGATTCCATCATGCTCGTGTTTGATTGCATGTTTTTCAAGAAATCTTATTGTTGAAGGATCTGAACAATATCCCGAACCAATTTCTATTCCGTAAATTTCTTTTAATTTATCCATTTCTTTTTCACGAGCTGATTTTGCCAAAATAGATGCTGCTGAAACTGCAATATGATTTTGATCTGCTTTGTGCTCGCAGGAAATTTCAAGATTAGATAAATTTTCTATGTACGTTTTTAATATGTCTGTCCATTTTTGAATTCCGGTTGAAGGACAATCCACTACAACTTTTATTTTTTCAAAACCTTTGTTTATTTTGTTTATTATCTCTGCTGTTTTTATTGCTTCAAGTTTGTTAAGATTCGTTCCCCCGTTTAAACTGTCATCTATCTCTACTGGTTTTGAAAGAACAACCTCAAACGTCTCTGCTATTTCGCGAATTTTGGCTGCAAAAACCTCACGTCTTTTTTGAGTTAGTTGTTTAGAATCTTTAACACCTAATTCTTTTAATTCCATTTCAGAATCTTTTGTTATTAAACACCCTGCAAGAACCATTGGTCCGATTACTGGACCTCGACCTGCGTCGTCAATTCCTAGAATTAATTCTTTAGTCATGGATTAAAAAAAGTAAATTTGTTTTTAAGTTTTGTTGTGGTTAGAATGGAACATCATTAGGATTTTCTTCTTTAGTAATTCCGTAAAACTTTTCAAAATCTTCAAGAGAGCTGAGACCATAATCATTCCAAAATTCTTCTACAAAATAGTTTGTATTATTAAGTCCATCTTTGTCAAAAAGTTTTATGAATGATTCTATTGGTTTTATTGTTTCTCCAGAATAGTCTTCTCCATAATAAAATTTATCAAAAATCAATTCCCTATATAGCGTATCATGAAATAAATTTGGTTTGTCCTCTTTAGAAGCAATTTTTGAAAGAGAGTTAAGACTTTGTTGCCTACTTACTCTAGAACAAAGACATTTACGCTTCCTTTTAGTTCTTTTGCTTCTATAAATAGCTTCAAAAGAATTTTCTTTATAGAGTTTCATATACCATTCAGGATTTGATTCAATTGCTCTTCGTACCTTGTGTCCAACGTGATTTATCTCTGGTGCAGGAAAAAGTTCAACCTGAAGCATTCTAGATTTCAAATCACCGAAAAGGTAGTTTGCTTCGATGGAAAATATCTTAGATATTTCCTTGGGCAAGTATTTTATGGGTAAACTAGTGTTCCAATTCAATTTCTTGTCCATTAAACTTTTTTCACAAATAATTTTAAAAGTATATCTGTTGTTCAAAATATATGCCCATATCGCATAGTGGTATTGCACCAGCTTGGAGTGCTGGGCCTTTCGGGGCACGCAGGTTCGATTCCTGCTGTGGGCGTTAATTTTAAAAGCAACTAGATTGTAGAATTTATATAGCGAGGTGGAGCAGTCTGGAGTGCTCGTCGGGCCCATACGCATTAATTTGCGAGGAAACCCGGAGGTCGTGAGGTTCAAATCCCACCCTCGCTATTTTAATTATAGGAATTCTTTTAAACTAAGAAAATGTAATTTTTTCATGCCTCGGTCGCATAGTGGTTATTGCACCGGATTGCTAATCCGGACCCTTCGGGGTGCGCAGGTTCAATTCCTGCCCGGGGCGTTTTTATTTTTCATTACATAAATTCTTATAAATAAAATTTGTTAAGAAGAATTATGGAAGCGGGAGTAGATTATCCAGGAATAACAACTGTATTTTATTGTCATGATGGACAGGGAAATTTTATTATGGGAAAAAGGAAAGAGACCTGTAGAGATGAAAAAAATCGCTGGGATATTGGAGGAGGAAAATTGGAAATTGGAAACACTCTTGAAAAGAATATTAGGGATGAAATAAAGCAAGAATATACAACGTATGTTTTAGATTATGAATTTTTAGGAATAAGAGAAATGTTCAGAGAAAATAATGGAAAACGCACGCATTGGATCGGTTTTGATTATAAAGTTCTTGTTGATAAAAATAAAGTCTCAAATGGAGAACCACATAAATTTGAAGCAGTTGAATGGTTCACAATGAATAATTTACCTTCACCGGTTCATTCTCAATTTCCAGAATTTTTAAAAAGATATAAACATTTGTTAATCTAATCAATCACCTTTTAATATCACTGATTTTTCTCCAAGAAATATAATTTTTTTCTAAGATATCTATAACTTTCTGACGTTGCTCGGAATTTCCCATACCTTTCCAATCTAGGACTACAAAATCTAAATCTTCTTCGGTTTTGTTAATTGCTTCTTTTATCATTTGTTCTGTTATTGGTAGATGATACTGTGCAATTATATGTGAGAATGCTACGTTTGAATCTTTTTGGAGTTTATTAAATCCTGGACAATAGTGTGGCCCGCCAATACCAATTGCAATCTCGGGATATTTTGAAGGTTTAAATTCTTCAATAGTTTCGATTATTGTTTTTGCAATTATGAAACCCGCTCGGGAATTTCTCCATTCCATCATTGTTGAACCAATCTCAATAAAAACGCAAGGAATATCTAGCAGAGGACCGTGATGAGTTGACTCAAGAGTTATATTAAAATCTTTGAAGTTGTGCTCTTCGCATATTTGATTTAGTTTTTCGAACATAAATTTATTTATTAGTGCTGAACTTGGGCAGACTTTGTTTGACAGACCGCCGTAATCAGCATTTCCAAAATTACCTGGAGAATGGATTGAAAGAGATTTTTCTCCTTTTTTGGATTGATGTTTTGAAGCAAAAATTACAAAGTCGTATTTGTTTATTTTCTCAGGAGGAAAATTTTCTGTTTCTAACATTGAGCCGTCAGTTGTCATTATGTCGAAAGTTGATTTTTCTAAATTTAAATCTGGATTAGATAGAATGTCTATAATTGGATTTGGTCGGAATTGTCTTAGTTGATTTAAAATATTCATGCTTGCAGGATCTTGCTTACTTGTTACAACCAAATATTTTTTGGGCATGGATAATTATAAAAACGATCTTTAATAAATATTTTTATGATAGAATTTTTTAAATTAATTATCGGAATTTGCGTTTTGATCTTAGGGATTCCTATTGGAATGTTGATTTCCCGTTGGACTAAAGAAGAATTGCATTCAGGACAAAGATATTTTAAATTCTTAGTTTGGATTGGTTTAATTGGAGGGATTGTTGGTTTGGTAATTGGAAGCGATGTTTTATTGTTTACAATGTTTTTTATTTCAGTTGTCACCTCGGAAAGTTTAATTAAAAGAAAACCTCAGAGGGAAAATGTCAAAAATTAGAATTGGTCCATCAGGTTTGGGCCCTGTTAAAACTGCACAGAAAGTTCTGGAAGAATGTAAAAGTAATGGAATAATGAATTGTGAAATTGCGTTTACTTATTCTGTTTACATAAAAAAAGAAGATGCAGAAAAAATAAAAAGAATTTCAGAAGGATTAGGAATTGAATTGAGTATTCACGCACCTTATTTTGTGAACTTAAATTCTGAAGATGATGAAAAAATAAAAGCGACAAAACAAAGAATCTTGAAATGTTGTGAAAGGGGGCACGATTTGGGGGCAAAGAATATTGTTTTTCATCCAGGATATTATGGAAAGGAATTCGGAAAAGCAAA
>CAYVIQ010000009.1:0-11505 GCA_964451595.1 Candidatus Woesearchaeota archaeon | reverse complement strand
CCGTGAGCATAATTCAAAGCAGCAAAAGCATTTACAAAATCTTTTCTCTCAAAAAAATGCTGAGCATCTGAAACATAATTCTCAACCATATCAATTATTTCTTTAGCATATTTTTCCTTTCCAGGAATAACATTCTTCTTAACTTCTTTCAAGGCGGTATTCGTAACATGAAAATACTTTTCAATTTTTTCTAAAGTAATTTTATCTTCCATAAAAAGAACAAAATAATTAGATTTATTAACTTTATTCCTTATCTCAAAACATGGACAAATATCAAAGAATAGATTTCAGAGACCAAATTGCAAAAAACAAAAGAAAATCTTTTTTCATGATATTTTTAATTTTTGCTGTATTCTTAATTCTAGGTTATGTTATAGGAATGATATTTTCCCCAGGATACGTATTCGTCATAATGATTCTCGCAATAATAATCTCGATTCTTTACATTTTAATTAGCTATTACAATTCAGATAAAATTGCAATCGCCTCAGTAAAAGCAAAACCAGCAAACAAAACACAGCACAAAATGTTCTACGATTTAGTTGAAGGTTTAACAATCGCTTCCGGATTACCTATGCCAAAACTTTATGTAATGCCTTCCAAACAAATAAATGCCTTTGCATCGGGAAGAGATCCGAAACACGCTGTCATTTGCGTAACTGAAGGTTCACTTGAAAAACTTGATAGAAGAGAACTAGAAGCAGTTCTGGCACACGAACTGGGACACATAGGAAATTACGATATGCGTTACATGACAATCGTAGCAGTAATGGTCGGAATGATTGCAATAATATCTGAGATTTTCCTAAGAAGTTTATGGTTTTCATCTTTCTCAGGAAACAGTAATTCTAACAACGACAAATCAAAAATAATTTTCTTAATAATTGGAATAGTCTTAGCAATCCTCGCACCAATAGTCGTTTACTTTGTTCAATTGTCAATATCAAGAAAACATGAATATTCTGCAGATGCAAGCGCAGTAAAATTCACACGTTACCCTGACGGATTAATCAGAGCTCTGAAAAAAATAGAGCAGGATTACAAACACACTTCTGAAGGAACAATGCAAAAACAAAAAAACAAACCAAGCAAAGCAATGGCTCCAATGTTTTTTGCAAATCCTTTCAAGAATTTAAATTCAACCCATCCTCCAATTGACAAAAGAATTAAAAATTTGGAAAGGATGTAAATTTTAAAAACCATCTACACCTAACTCTCTCGGATAAAAATGGGCGTATTAAGAGGATTTGGATTAGTTATCGTTTCAGTATTATTATTTGTATCTTTATTAGCAACAGGAATTTTTGGAACATTAGATTATTCTCTAACATACGAAAACGTTCAGTCAAACATAAATACTGTATCGACACAGATTATTGAAGAACAAATAGGCGGTCAAGAGATAGTAAATCAACTTTTACCATTTATAGAAACTTACTGTCAAAACAACACTGAAATAATACAAAATTTTGAAGGATATACTTTTATATTTCCTTGCGAAATCGTCGAAGAAGGATATAATTCAATAATAAACTATACCCTTGATTATCTCATAAAAGATTTTTATTACAAAGATTATAATTGCTCATTTGTAAAATGTTTCGAAGAAACAGATATTCCATTATTTTTAGTTTCAAACTATGCCAAAGATTATTGGAACTCTTTATACAAAAAATTCTTATTATTTGATTTGATATTAATTGGATTAATAATCTTGTTAGTAGAAAAGAAATCAAATAGCCCAATCTTAACAGGAGCCTTATTTATTTCTTCAGCACTAATAATTTCCCAACTTAAAAATATAGGAACAAAAATTGCAAAATTAATTCTCTCTCCAATATCTCTTGCATTATCAAACGAAAAATCAAAAGAAATAATTTTTCAAATTGTCCAAATTTTCTTCACGGAATCCTCAAAAATCTTCATATGGATGTTCATAACAGGATTAATCCTAATCGCAATAGGATTAATACTTAAGTTAACAAATTTTGGAATAAAGATAAAAAACTGGTTAGAAAAAATAAAAGATAAAAAGAAGCTGGACAATATTGAATCAAATCAAGATACAAATAAGAAAAATTAATCTTTTCTTTTTTCACGTTCAGCCTTATCTCTTTCTAAGCCATGTAAAAAATTAGTCAAAAATTTAGTGTGTTGCTCTCTATCTCTAATCTCTTTTATCCTATAAATCTTTCTTCCATCAATTTCCTTTTCCTGAGTTTTAATCATTCCTCCAGCACGATCTTTAAACTCCCTACTCAATAAGACATCTCCTGAAAAATACTCAGAAAGTTTCTTAGAATTAGCAATCAAATTATTCATGGCCATAAACTCTAATTCTCCAATATGATTCACTCTAGCAACAATATATCCAAAATTAATCGAAACACCAAAATTAATTTTCTGTCTAAAAAGTCGATTATGATGCGTCAAGACCTTGATTATCTCGTCAGAGAGTTCAATAGCATCTTTCTCGTTCTTAAAGGTCTTTGTTTTCAAAGCAGAAAAAATAAAGAAAAGACTATCTTGATTCTCATAAACCATCGCTTTTTTCGTCTCAGCAATAGAAGAAATTTTCTTCATGGTATCTTCAATTCCACTCTGGTTCAAACTATCAAGATTTTTAATATTAAAACAAACAATAGAAGCGGGATGTTTATCTCCTTTTATAGATAAAGAAAGCAAAGCACGATTAGAAGTCTTAACAAGATTATTTGAAATAGTTTTAGTTTTCTCTTTCCCAGCTTTAGTATCTGAATTTTTTAGTTTTTTTTTATTTCCAAAAAAACTTTTCTTATAACCTTTTTTATAAAGAATGAATGCGACAAAACCTAAAACTGTAATTAAAAAAATCCAAACAAGAACTTTAACAAAATTTCTGCTTGAACCTCTCAATTCTTTCAAATCTATAGCTCGTCCAGTCAACAAAACACTCTCCCCAAATATACTTTCACCATCACTAACAATCTCAACAAAATATTCTCCATCAGGAGCACGTAATTCATACCTACTAGATTCATCTACCTCAAGGAAAACATCAAAATCCAAGGTAGAATTCTCTCCAATTTTTATAACAACCGTGTCATTATAGGGAACATTACCAACATTTGTAACGAATACAGTTCCATTAATAACATCAATATTTGCTTCTTCATTTTCTAGGATAACAAACTCCTCTGAAGAATCTAATCTTGTAGATACAGCAACAACGGTCCAATTTGCAGGAGCCTCATTATAAGGAATTTCTAGTTCAAGAAATTCATCAGTGGGAACTTCAATTTGTTCAACAATTTCATTCTTAGATTTTTTAACAGTAATAATAGAACTTGCAGAAATCTTTTCTCCAGTCTGATCATGCAAAATAGCTTTAACTCTCAAAAAACTACCTGGTTCAACTTCTTTATCCTCAATAAAAATCTCAAGACTTGAAGGAACTTGAAGAACAGCAATATTATAATTCAAAAAACCATGGTTAGTTTGAACTTCATCTGAGTTAACTTCATAAGCATTTAACTGAACAAGATGGTTTCCCGCTTCTAAATTCTCTGGAAGTGTAATGTTTATTGAAAAATATCCATTAGTTACTGTCGACAATCGTTCTATTGAAGAATCGTTTCCAGAAAAAACTTTTAAAGAAATAAAACCATTTGCATCCTCACCAGTTTGCCTAAAAACATTCCCCATTATAATCAAATTCTCACCAGGTTTATATTCTATTTTATCGAGATCAGATTGAACTATAAGAACATTAGAAATCTCAAAATATTCTGTAAAAACGTAATCATCCCCTAAACTTGCCTTAACCCTACAATCCCCTATTTGAAAACCAAGTTTATCTTTACTCAAAATTCCCTGCATTTTAACCTCTTCACCCGTTTTTAAATCAACACCATTCTCAAAAAACTTTGTTTGTTTAGCTCCACAGATTAAGGTCATTGAAAAAGTTCCAGAAATATCTTCAGTTGCCTTTATTGTAATAGGAACTTTTATTACATCGCCAATATTATAAACCTCATTAGGAGAATCCTCAAAAATTATCTCTGCCGACACCGTCGACAAAATAAATAGTGAAGCAATTATCAAAAATAATACTCTTTTCATTAGGAAAACAAGTAACATTTATTTATAAATTTTTGTGAGAAATTTTTAAAATCTCATAAGCAAAAACAATATTAAAAATTATTCAGCTTCCTTAGCATCAAGAATCTCAACAATTCTCATACCTTGGTTATAAAACCATTTCAAACTGTCAACACGTGTTTCACTCCCCCACTGGTGTGCAATCATTGGGGCATTATCCAAATTAGCCAAATAACCCCCAACATGAGTATAAAGTCTTTTTCTGTGATTATAATGACTCTTAGGGTTATAAATTCCAAATAACATTCCAGGTTGAATTTCTTTTATTTTTACTAAACTATCAATTTCTTCTGGAGTGAATCCTTCTTTGGAATCCAAAATAATTTTGCTATTTTTTCTTATATCCCAAGCATTGCCAGAAGGATAATCAAGATTAAAAACATCTTTAGCCATTTTTTTAGCATATCTTGAACAATGAGTTGAAGGAACTCCAGATTCATTTAATGGATATTCAGGGATGTATAAGGTATCGGTCTCTCCGGCGTAAGATAAAATTTCTTTATGAATTCTCTTAACATTTGGTTTAAAATTATTCCCAATTTTCCTGTAACTAAAATTGTCTTCAATAAAAATATTCAAATTTGGAGCATAAGCTTTATCAAAATTTCCAAATGTAAGTGCTGTCCCAAGCGCAGCGACGCCAAATAATTTTTTAACTAGACTATTTTTCATCTTAAATTAATATTTCCATCCTTTCAATTGTAATCATTCGGTAGTAGTTACTATTTAAATGTTTCGATAGAATCAAATTTATTTGAACCTTCGAATAAAAACAACTTAAAGAAAGAAAATCATAAGAATTTGAAACTTTCAACACAAAATCTATGACTCTCATTATCTAATTCTTCCATAATATTCTCCTCCCGACAAAAGATTTATCCAAATCATTTTAATGAACAATTTCAATTAACAAGAAGTATAAAAATTTTACGTAAATCCCAATTAATTTTATAAACTTCTTAATTCTAATCAAAATATGAAAACATTGAATTTACATACTGATTATATTGAATGGCAGGGTCTAAAAAAAGCCCTAAAAAAAATGACTGACCTTCCTGAAGATGAAACTAAAAAAAAGCGTGTTGATGAAGCACTAGTTGTTTTGATAGCTGTAGAAAAATCAGATTCTTTAGAATCAGCAATAGAATTGGTAAAAAGCATAAAAGAGATTTCTGAACAAGTAAAAACAAAGAATATAGTTCTATACCCTTATGCACATTTATCAAAAAACCTCGGAGATTCTGAAACTGCAATTGAAATTTTAAAAGAAACAGAAAAAGAATTATCAAAACAAGATTTCAAAGTCTCACGAGCTCCATTTGGTTATTACAAATCTTTCGAATTAAAAGTCAAGGGCCATCCTCTTTCAGAACTTTCAAGAGAGATAATAGTTAAAGATTCCGAAGATGAAGAAAAATATGATCCAGAAAAGCTTTTAAGAGAAATCTCAAAATCAAAATTGGACACCTCAAAACTAAAAGAAAACGATCACAGAATCCTTGGAAAACAAATGGATTTATTCTCATTCAATGAAGTTGCTCCTGGAATGGTTTTCTGGCACAATAATGGATTAACGGTCAGAAATGCTTTGATAGAATTTTCAAGGGAACTTAACAAAAAATACGGATACCAAGAAATTCAGACACCACAGATTCTCGACAAAAAATTATGGCAAATCTCTGGGCATTGGGAAAAATACAAGGATAACATTTTCTTAACAGATTATGAAAAACGTAAATTTGCAGTAAAACCAATGAATTGTCCAGGAGGATTATTAATTTTTAAAAACACGCCTAAATCCTATAAAGATTTACCCTTGAAAGCAGGAGAGTTTGGAATCGTCCACAGACAAGAACTATCAGGAGTTTTAGCAGGATTATTTAGAGTGATTCAATTCACCCAAGATGATGCACACATTTTCTGTACAGAAAAACAGCTTGAAGAACAACTATCTGAAACAATTGGATTAATTGATGAAACATATTCAAAATTTGGTTTCAAATATAAAGTCGAACTTTCCACTAGACCTGAAAAAAGAATTGGTTCAGATGAAATTTGGGACAAAGCAGAAAAAGCGCTAGAAAATGTTTTGAAAAAAAGAAAAATGAAATTCAAAATAAACGAAGGTGATGGAGCTTTCTACGGACCAAAGATTGATTTCCATTTAGAAGATTCTCTCGGAAGAACATGGCAATGCGGAACAATACAAGCAGATTTCTCAATGCCTGAGAGATTTGAGTTAGAATACACTGATTCTAACAACTCTCGAAAAAGACCTATAATGATTCACCGTGCAGTTTACGGAAGTCTTGAAAGATTTATAGGAATATTACTTGAACACTTTAGTGGGCGTCTTCCAACATGGCTTGCACCAACCCAAATAAGAATATTGAATTTCACAGACAGAAACACAAAGTTTGCAGAAAAGATTTTAAAAAAAATAAAAACAGAAATTCCTAGAATAAGAATAGATTCAGACTTTGCCCAAACAACAATACAAGCTAAAGTAAAGTCAGCCGAGATTTTCAAAATCCCCTACATAGCAACAATAGGAGATAAAGAAGAATCTTCAGATTCAATTGCAATTAGACATAAGGGAAACAAAAAAATTGAAGTTATGAAAATTGATGAATTTATTGAAAAAGTTAAAAAAGAAATTTTAGAAAGAAATTAATTATTTTATGTAAATAAGATTCCAATTAAAATCATAAATTTCTTCAATATATTGTTTTTCTCGATTATTAAAAACAACTCTTACAACCAAATCAGTTTTTGGTGACTTAAAATAACGTGAATCTTGCTTCGTAATAAAAAATTCTTCTGTTATTTCACGCTTTTGAGCATAAGAATCGTTTTGCATTCGGTGTGTCAAAACCCTAAAAATATTATTAGAAGAATTCAAAACTTTTCCCCTTGAAGTTCTTCCTTCCAATCCTTTTGGAGGACTTATTTTATGTGAACCCATAAAAAATAACAAAACTCCCATTTAAATTAATTTATATCCTAAAACTTATAAATGATTAATCCATATTTTACTCATGAACTTCCAATTTTATATGGAAAAACTGCTAAATTCAAAAGAATTTCTAAAATTCAAAAAAGAAAATCCAACAGTATTTATGTGTTCAGGTTTTTTTGCAATTGATAAAAAATCGATAGAAAGTAAAGAAAATCAACAAAACATTGATTTCTATCTCCCAGAATTAAACAAAATGTTTAGTGTAAAATTAAATCAAAACCCACTTGAGATAATTCCCGTTGAAAATTTTGGTTTTTCAGACAAATCAAAAATAGAAAAGATATCTGACAACATTGACTTCAATTTTGAAGAACTTGAGAAGATCATTGAAGAAAAAATGCACGAAGAGAAAATTAACAAAAAAGTTGAAAAATTGCTTTGGAGTCTTCAAAAACACAATGGAAAAGAATTTTTACTTGGAACAATATTTATCTCAAATCTCGGAATGATAAAGGCCTCTTATAATTTACAAGAAAAAAAACTAATAGATTTCCAAAAAAAATCTTTTTTAGATTTTATTAAGGTAATTAAGAAAAAATAGAAATCTTTAAAAAGTAATTATTCTATAGTGATTACATGAATATAGAAATCAAGCAAAGGAAAATAGAATCGATGCCTTATAATGGCGAAGAGTCTGCAAGATATGAAGAATTTTATTTTTCAGCAAATCACAAAGGAAAAGAAATAGGACATCTTATATCTACAAAAATATTAGAACCTATAGAAGATTTTGAATATTTTATAACGAATCCTATTGCCTCTTTCGGGAGCATATCTCAAGAATACCGTAGACAAGGAATTGCAAAAAAACTCTTAGAAGAAACAAATAAATTTTGTAAAGAAAAATATGGACAAACAATAATCTCCGGATTAGAAGATAGTAAGGCCATGAAAAAAGTCTGGGAAAAATTAGAACAAGAAAACAAATCAAGACCACAATATTTTGACAATAAAAAATATTGGGAAATGATTTAATTTTTTTCAACAACAAAATTAATCATCATTTCAGAATTTCTTTTCTTAACAATTTTAAAACCTACACCCTCGAATAATTTATGAACTTCATCTTCTTCAAATAAATAATAATATCTTTTACCTTTATCTTGCCAGGCAATCAAATGTTCTTTTCCCTTTTTTCTTTTTGATTTGAATCGATTAGAATTAAAATTCCAGACACCAATCAAAGCTTTACCCTTTTCCTTCAAAACTCTGTAAATTTCTTCAGCAACTTGTTTATGAAATTTAGGTTCAATACAATGTAAAGCAGAAATGCAAATAGCAGCATCAAAGAAATTGTCTTCATAATTGATTTCCCACAAATTACTTTTTCTTGTCTCAATATCAACTCCAAGTTTCTTAGATTTATCTTCAGCAAGATTTAACATTTCTTGAGAAAAATCAACAAGATACATTTTGCCATCTTTTATTTTATTTATATGTCTTCCACTTCCACTTCCCAAATCCAAAACATTACCATTACAACTTTCCAAAAATTCTTTACTAAACTCAGAGGGAATTTCTTTAAACTCATGCCATTCTTCTGCAATATTATCCCAAACTTTTTCTTGATTTTCCATAAAAAAACTAAAACGCAATGATTTAAAAGAGTTTGTCAATACAAGTTATTTTTTAACCTAATTAAGAAACAATTCATAAAAATATTTGAAAAATAATATGTATAAATTTATTGTTTTGTTTCTAAATAGAAAGATTATCAATAATAAACTATTGAGAATATTATGTTAAACAAACTCTTTTTAAACCACTCTTTTGTCAAAAATACATGTCTCACAAAGAAAAATCTTATCCAAAAGAACAACCCAGAAAACCTGTAAGAAGTTCTTCAGGTGTAACTCCTTTAACTGTAGTTCTAAAACCAAGAAAATGTGACCATGGAACTTGCATATACTGTCCTGGCGGGGATTCTGTTCCTCAATCGTATACAGATAAAAGTCCTGCAATAATGAGAGCATTGGCATTAAAATTTGATCCTTACATACAAGTCCAAAAAAGATTAGAAGTTCTAAAAAAAATGGGACACCCCACAGACAAAATAGAAATCATAGTTATTGGAGGGACTTTCCTTCAATATGATTTAGATTATCAATACAATTACATAAAAAAATGCTTTGATGCACTAAATGGAATCGAATCTAAAACTCTCGAAGAAGCTAAAAAAATAAACGAAACCGCAGAACATCGTTGCGTCGCACTTTGTATAGAAAATCGTCCAGATAATTGCAGTGATGAAGAAATAAAAAGAATGTTAGAATTCGGTTGCACTAGAGTTGAAATAGGAGTTCAAATCCCCGATGACGAAATTTACAAAAAGATAAATCGTGGTCACACTGTCAAGGATGTTATTGACGCCACAAGAAGATTAAAGGACGCAGGATTTAAAGTAGGTTATCATTACATGCCCGGACTCCCCAATTCAAACAAAGAAAAAGATTTCGGACTTTTCAAAAAACTTTTTGACTCAGAGAATTTCAGACCAGATCAACTAAAAATTTATCCTTGTCAGATTGTAGAAGATTCCCCTCTTGCAAAAACACATTCAATTTTAAAATACAAACCTTACACGACAGAAGATACAAAAGAATTCTTACAAAAAACAATTCCATTAATTCCAGATTATTGTAGAATAATGAGAATTATGCGAGAAATTCCAAAAGAAAAAATGTTAGGATCTTCAAAACCAATAAATTTAGACATAAGAAAAGATATAGAAGAAAACCTAAAAAAACAAGGAATAAAAATTCATGAAATAAGAATGCGAGAAATCGGTTTTAATCAACCAGAAAATTCAAAAAAAGAAACTCTTAAATTAAAGAAAATTGAGTACACTGCATCAAAAGGAAAAGAATATTTCTTAGAAATAACAAATTCCGAGGACATTTTATTCGGACTCTTGAGATTAAGAATTCTACCTGACGAAAAAGATACTTCAATAGTTCGAGAATTGCATGTTTATGGAAAAGCACTAAATTTAGGAGAAGATGGGGAAATGTCTCAGCACAGAGGATTGGGAAAACAACTTATGCAAGAAGGAGAAAGAATCTCAAGAGAAAACAATTGTAAAAAAATAAAAGTTATTTCTGGTGTTGGCGTCAGAGAATATTACAAGAAACTTGGTTATGAGTTAGATGAAGATAGAGTTTATATGGTTAAAGATTTTTGAGTGGAATCATTTTAATTCGCTTTTCCAAATCCTTTTCTTTCATAAGAATCTTGTATTCAGAAGTGTATCTTTCCACAGGACTATTAAACAAAAATTCCTTATGATTCCCATTAGCATAATTTAAAGAATCATTCAAGATAGGATTATCTAAATTACTTTTCACGATTTCATAAGACGATAATTCAGCGTGTGCTTCTTGAAAAGAATGATTTAATTTGGGCAAATCAATTCCCAATTTATGAAATTGATAAACATGTGATAGCTCATGAAGCAATGTGAAAATTCCCCTTCCACTCAAATCATTTCCTAAAAAACTTTCTTCACTGACATCATCAAAAACAACATCAAATTTTTCCCCAGAATCAGATTTGGCTAAAATTGCATGATAAAAAAGTAAATTCCTAATTTTATATTCTTCAACATGATTCTCAACAAACTTCTCCCCAAAATAATTTTCAATGTTTTCTTGAACAGAGGGAACAAAATAATTCTTTATTCTATCCAATCTTTTTTTCCGTTTGTCAATTAAATTAAATCTTCTATGAAGAGGAGCAAATTCATCAAGAATCTTATCTAATTTCTCCTGACCGTCAGCCAAAACTTTTTCAACATCCAAATCAAATCTTTCAAACTCAAACAACCCTACGTAATAAATCAATCCCTTAACAATCTTCTGTTTTAACAAATAACAATTATTCTCTAATTCCCAATCATATGAATTAATCCTAATTTTATTCTTGGAAGAATCAAATTCAAAAACATGAAAATCTTCATCCTGTTTCAAATCAAGAAACTGAACATCCATCTCATAACCTTTTTCTTTAAACTTGGTTTTAACATATTCAAAGTCCATAATCCCCCGAAAAGAAATCTATTTAAAAGAATTTATGTTTCGTTTTATATGGTTAAGAAATTATAACTTTTCTCTTGATTTATGATTAAACTCCGACTTTAAATATTCTCTAAAGCTACTAGTATCCTTAAGCATCGCTTCTCTTTTTTTCAAATCGGTTTCTTTTGAAAGATATTTGTATGCAATGAAAAATTTTCGTCCAACACCAAAAACCTCACGAGGACATTCCAGCCAAGTTGATTCTTCCCAATTCATTTCATCCGCATAAACTTTTGCTTTTTCTAATTCTTTATTTTTAGAATCGTGTAATAT
>CAYVIQ010000008.1:0-13393 GCA_964451595.1 Candidatus Woesearchaeota archaeon | reverse complement strand
TATTTGAACGAGAAACTTTTTAATTCTTCTAGCGGAAATTTTACAAAAGAATTTCAAGATAATTTCCTTGATATTTGTGGTTTGAATTTTGATACTCTTAGAGAAAGTGGTTTATCTGAAGAGATTCAATATTTTTCTGAGGTGAGATTTTATAATTTACAAGATGAAGAATTGTTTTTTATTGAAAATGGAAATTTAAATTTTAGAGGAGATTGTATTCTTGCTGAGGGGAATGAGAATTATAAAACTCTTGTGAGCTGTTTTGAAAAGAGATTTTATGCTGTTAGTTCTTCTGGTGAACAATACTTAATTAAAATTCTGGCAGGGGTTGGCAAATCTGAAAAAAATGTTAAGGTTTAATTTTTTTAAAAATAGAAAAGGGCAAGTAGCAGAGACGATGACATGGGTGATTGCAACTATAATAATTATTGTTTTACTTGTTAGTGCAATATATGTCTCTTCTCTATTGGGAAAAAGTAAAAATCTTCAAGTTGAAGGTATTGAGAATTATGAAGAAAATAACTGGGCTTTTGAGAAAACGCAGTTTGCTCTGTCAATCAATGATGGTAATCAAGAATTAATTCTTTCTTGGGTAAAGGGGTCTGGGGGTAACAGTAATGGAAATTAATTCTTTTGTCAATAGTCGACGAGGAGACGTTCCAATAACAATTTTGGTAATTGGAGTTTTTGCAGTTTGTACTCTTGCACTTTTTAGTTTTAGTTTTTCTGTCGGATCCTTTAATAAATCTTTTAGTAATCTGGAGATTCTCGAAAAAGCGAATATTCAAATAGAAAAATCTCCTCAAAATTATTATTACGATGAAATTGTTAAGGAAGAATTTTCTTTGAATCTTGATTTTGATTTTTTTAAGGAAATCGTTGTTTTTTCTGTAGAATATTTTGGGAGGGGCTGATGAAAACATTTTTAAAGAATATTTATTTGGTTAGATTATAAAAAGGTGAAAATGGAAAATAATTTCTTTAATAAAAAAGCTCAAGGTATGAGTACTAGTACTATTGTATTATTAATCTTGGGGATTATAATTTTAGTTGTTTTGGTTTTGGGATTTACTATGGGTTGGTCAAAATTGGCTCCTTGGATACAATCTGATAATATTGCCACGGTAAAAGCTTCTTGTGATATTGCTTGTCAGACTAATAATCAATATGGATATTGTTCGGATATTAAAGATGTTAATGACGGAAATAATGACGAATTCCAAGAGAGTTGTTATAATTTGGCAAATGATCCGGAAGGAAAATATTCAGGTAGAAATTATGGCATTGCTACTTGCCCTCAGATAACTTGTTCTTCTTAATTAGAAAAAAATTTAAACTTTAATTTCTTTTTCTCGTAATGGAGTATGATTCAAATTCAGGTAGAAGGAATAAAAATAAAGATAAGAAACGCGAAAAGAAGAAACATCCTTATAAAAGTGGTGGAAAGTATCGAGGCACAAAAGTTAAAGCTTGAGTGTTAATTTTATAAATTGTCTTTTCTAAGATTATTTTATGTTTGAGGTTATGTTTCTAATTCTTCTTGGGGTGGTTTGGATCTTGTTTGCTGTTATTCAGGATTGGAGAACTCACGAAGTTGCTAATTGGTTAAGTTTGTCTTTAATTGTTTTTGCTCTTGGATTTAGATTTTTTTATTCATTGTTTTTAGGAGATGGATTTTCCTTTTTTTATCAAGGGGTTATTGGATTTGGAATTTTTGTTTCTTTAGGATTATTGTTTTACTATGGTAAAGTTTTTGCAGGAGGGGATGCAAAATTAATGATGGCTCTTGGAGCAGTTATCCCATTTTATAATCTCTTTCTACTAAATTTGAAGCTGATAATTTCTTTTGTTCTTTTGTTCCTTTTTGTTGGGGCTATTTATGGTTTGGTTTTTAGTCTTATTTATGCGATTAAAAATAAAAGATTATTTGTTAAGGAATTTAATAGACAATTTAACAAGAAAAAAAGATTAATGTATTTTATGATTTCTTTGGGGATTCTTGTAGTGTTGTTTTCTTTTGTAGATATTGTCTTTTTGTCATTGGGGATTATTATTTTTATTTCACCTTATCTTTACCTTTGGGCGATTTCAGTCGATACTTCATGTATGGTGAAAAATGTTTCTCCTAATAAACTTACAGAAGGTGATTGGCTTTACAAGGATATTTATGTTGGAAATAAAAGAATTGAAGCTACATGGGATGGGTTGACCAAAGAACAAATATCTTTATTACAGAAAAAAAAGAAGAGTGTTTTGGTCCGTTATGGAATTCCTTTTACCCCCGTTTTTTTGATTGCTTTTTTAATTATGATCTTGATAAGGAATTTTATTTTGTCTTGGACTTTTTTCTGATTTGTTCTGATAAGCAAAACTTTATAAATGGTTTTTTTCTGAATTAGTTATCCGATGAGCGGTAGACGTGAGGAATATCAATTCTTCTGTTTACTGTTGGATTAATTAAACTGGTTCAATAAAATGACAGATATTTACCAAATTGTTGAGAAAGCAAGGAAGACTGGAAAAGTCGAAAAAGGTACTAACGAAGTTACTAAGGCAGTTGAACGTGGAACCGCTAAACTTGTTGTTTATGCAAGTGACGTGGAACCTAAAGAGATTGTTTTACATTTGGCTATTTTGTGTAAGGAAAAAGGAATTCCTTGCCAAGAAGTTGATAGTAAACAAAAGCTAGGGATTGCGGTGGGTTTACCTATTTCAGCATCTTCAATTGCTGTTGTTGAAGCTGGCGATGCACAGAAAGACATTGCTGCTTTGAAATAATTTCAACAATTGTCCTTCATACTCCTTTAGATGAGTGAAGTTGACAATATAAAATTCATGATTGTTTATAATAAAAATGGCAAAGACACAACAGAAGAAAGAAGTAAAGCAACAGGGAAGTAGGGGAAGCGATAGAATTGCTTCTGGAGAGGTTGTTCCTGCTGTTATCGAGGAGATTGTGGGTAGGACTGGGTTTAGAGGAGAGATTACTCAGGTTAAAGTTTTGGTTCAAGAAGGAAAAGATAAAGGGCGAAGCATGAGAAGAAATGTTAAAGGTGCTGTTCGTGTTGGAGATGTTTTAATGTTAAGAGAAACTGAGATTGAAGCTCGGAGAATTAAATCAAAAGTTACAAAGGGAGCGTACTCCTAATGAAAACGCAGATTTTAGCTTATTCGTCCAAATGTGATCGAATGCAAGGAGTGTATTGTTAAAATGAAAGATTTATATGAAATTGCGAGGCAGATGGAAGATGCTATTTTGAATAATCCTTCAGATAAAATTATAGAATCACCTTTTTTGACAAAAATTCAAGCAGAAAAACTTTCAGAGGATTATTTATCAAGATATCATCCTCGGAGAGAACCAATAAATCCTCTCTTGCCCGAAGTTAGTTCATATATTGTATTTGTGGAGGGTAAGAAGAATGCCTAAATGTTCTTATTGCGGTAAAGAGTATGATTTGCACAAAGGTTTAACTTTGGTTGCAAAAGATGGAAATATAAAACATCTTTGTTCTTCTAAGTGTAGAAAAAATAGGGAAATGAAGCGAAGAAAAATTCGTTGGGTTTCAAAAACTAAGAAAGAAGTTTCTAAAGAATAGTTAGGGGATTCTTTTTGGGATAATTAATTCTTCTTCGTCTAAAGTTTCTTTTTCGTCTTTTGATATCTCAATTGGGGGTTCTTCTTTTTTTGAAAGTATTTTGTTTTGAATTAATCTCAATTCTTCGGGATTTGATTGTTTTCTCTTATGGGGCATTTCATTTTCGTAAATTGGAATTAAATTTATGATATTGTGTCCAAATAAATTTGAATTCTCAATAAGGATTTGTTTAGGATTTAATGTGTGTTTTAATATCTTTTTTATTTCTTCTGAAAATCCTATTATTTCTTCGGTAATTTTATTTTCATGGTTTTTAGGAATTATCAAAGTATGTCCCTCGGATAAAGGGTTTAACTCGAGAATTGCTATTGCATTTTCATCTTCTGATATTTTTGTAGATGGAATTTGACCTGAAATGATTAGGCAAAAAATACATTGTTTTTCAGATTCTTGTCCAGAAAAATCTTTTTCTAAGTCTGTATCTTTTATCATTCCGTTTTTTTGGAGAAATTCAATTAATTGTGAATCGTCCATCAGATTTATTTTTTCTATTGATTCTTGTTTTTTATCTTCAGGGAATGTTGATTCAATTTGCTTAATTAATTGTTTTTTTATTTCCTGTATTTGTTCTGGCGAAATAACCATATTTTACACAAAAAAGAATTGTTAATAAGTTTTATGCAATTTTTCTAATATCTACAACTTGGACAGATTGTATGTTTTCAACTGATTTTATCCTTTCCTCTACACCTTCAAGTTCTTTTTCTTCTGGCCATTGGAAAAAAGCGGTTAATGATTTTAAGCCGAATGCAACCGGTTCTATCGAATACTCATTGTTTATTCCTCCTTCGGATTTTACAATTTCTTTCACTTTTGACTCAATTTCTTCAAGATTTGCTTCTGGAGAATTCGGCATTATCTTTATTTTAACTCCTGCAATTCCTCCACTAAAATTATCTGACATATTTTTGATTATGAATTGAGCTTTTTAAAGTTTGGGTTTATTTTCGCGAGTATTGAAAATAAATTACAAAATCCTTATAAAGTTTTGATTTTTTTTCTTTTTATGTCGGACGAAAATTATAAACGAATTGTAGGGAAAATTGCGCTTATTTCGGGTAATTCTGAGGATGATGTTTTGAGAAAAATAGAAGCTAAGAGGGCTAAACTTTCTGGTTTGATAAGCCCTGAAGGTGCTGCTCAAATTGTTGCTGCTGAATTGGGTGTGAGTTTTGATAATGAAAAATTAAAAATTAATGAATTGCTTCCAGGTATGAGGAAGGTGAATGTTGTTGGAAAAATAATAAACCTCTTTCCAGTAAGAAGTTTTAAAACTCAGAAAGGTGATGAGGGAAAGGTTTTGAATCTTATTCTTGCAGATAATACTTCAAATGTTAAAGTTGTTTTGTGGGATACAAATCATATCTCTCTAATTGAAGATGGAAAAATTGGTCAAGGTTCAGTTATTGAAATTTCTAATGCAAGTGTGCGAGAAGGAGAAATTCATTTAGGGAGCTTTTCAAATTTGGATTTAAGTAATGAAACTTTTGATAATGTTATTGAGGGGAAAGTAGTTAGGGAGAAGAAGATTTCCGATTTGAATATTTCAGATAATGCAAGAGTTAGAGCGTTTATTGTCCAGAGTTTTGAGCCGAGATTTTTTGAAGTTAACAAAGAGACAGGAAGAAAACCCACAGAAGATGAAAGAGCAAAAGGTGTTCCAATAGAGAAAAGGGCTTTGATTAATATCGTTCTTGACGATGGTTATGAAACAATTCGTGCTGTCGTTTTTCATGGGAATTTAGAATCTATAGGTTTAACAGATTTAGAAGATGAAACTAAAAGAGTTCTTCAGAGGGAAAATTTGCTTGGTAAAGAATTCTTTTTTTCAGGAAATGTGAGGAGAAATAATTATTTCAATAATGAAGAATTTATTGTCGATGCTATAGAAAAGGTTGATTTGGATGTTTTGATTTCTACTATTGAAAATAAGTAATTAATTATTTAAATAATCTTTTGTCTTTTTAGGGATGTTGTTAAGAACTCATTTAGCGATTACTTTTTTTGGAATTTTGATTTTGATTAGTTCTGTTCAAAATAAATTTATTTTTATTATTGTTGCTATTTTATCGACGTACATTCCAGATATTGATTCTCGTTATTCTAAAATTGGTAGGAAAAGAATTAATAGAATTTTGCAGTTTTTCACACGTCACAGAGGAATAACTCATAGTTTTATCTTTTTGGTTTTAGTTACTCTCGGAATTCTACTTTTTTCTAATGCTGCTGCGTTGGGTTTTTTCTTAGGATATGGTTTGCATTTATTTGCAGATAGTTTTACAAGAGATGGAATAAAGTCTTTTTATCCATTTTTCTCCAAGTTCAAGAGTTCAGGGAAAGTATCTACAGGAGGGAAAGTAGAAATAATTATTTTTATGATTTTTATTATTCTTGATTTGATTTTGTTTTTCGGGAAAATTCTTTGAGATATTGGATATATAGTTTTTTGACGAATAATCTTTATAAAGAGAAGTAATTTTTTGTTTCCATGTTTGATAAATATGAACTTCGTGAAAAGAAATTGATTTTTGAAAGGAAGTATAGTTCTAAAGATGAACTTGGTGCTTGGAATTATCTTTTAGAAAATCCTGAGGTTGCTGATTTTGTAATTAAGAAATATCGTTTTATTTTAGATAAAGAACTTGATAAACAACTTTTGTCTAACGAGATGATGAGAAATTATTACAATTCTGTCGAGAATAAAATGGATTTTTTGAGGGTTTTTAAAAATGAGTGAAGAAAAAGAAGAAAAGAAATCTAAAAAGGTTAAAGAAGAGAAGGAGCCAGAATTGACTGATTTACCCGGTATTGGTCCTGCTGTTGCTGCAAAGCTAGAGAATGCTGGAATTTTTGATTTAATGGCTTTGGCTGTTTCGAGTCCGGCTACAGTTTCAGATGCTTCAGGGGTTAGTGCTGCTGTTGCGCGTAAAGCTATCATGGCTGCTCGAGATTTATTGGAACTAGGGTTCCAAGATGGTGCAGAGTTTGCTAAAAAGAGAGAGAATGTTTCTTATATAACAACTGGAAGTCAGAATTTGAATGAGCTTCTGGGGGGAAGAGGAATTGAGTCCAGAGCTATTACTGAAGCGTTTGGCGCGTTTGGCTCTGGTAAAACTCAATTAGGTTCTACTCTGGCGGTAAGAGTTCAATTGCCTGTTGAACAAGGTGGTGCAAACGGAAAGTGTGTTTTTATTGATACTGAAGGAACTTTTAGACCAGCAAGAATAAAACAGATTGCGGAGGCAATGGGTGCAAATGCTGAAAAAGTTTTGAAAAATATTCTAGTTGCAAGAGCTTTTAATTCTGATCATCAAATGTTGCTTTTAGAGAAGGTGACTGAAATGATAAAATCAGGGGAACCGATTAAATTAATGATTATTGATTCTTTAACTGCACACTTTAGGGCAGAATTTGCGGGGCGTGGACAATTAGCAGATAGACAGCAGAAATTGAATAGGTATATGCATGATTTAATGAAATTAGCAGAAACTTATAATATTGCAGTTTATGTTACGAATCAGGTTATGGCTAATCCTGCACAAATGTTTGGTGATCCGACAACTGCAATTGGAGGAAATATTGTTGGTCATGCTTCAACTTATAGGATGTATTTGCGTCGTGGAAAACAAGGTTCGAGAGTTGCAAAACTAATTGATAGTCCAAACTTACCTGATAACGAAGCTGTTTATTTCGTTTCAGATGCAGGTGTTGTTGATAAAGTTTAGGAAGTGGCAAATAAAATGACGAAGAAAAAACAATTCAAGTATTTGATAAAATCGAAATCTTATTCTAATTCTTATTTGCAAAATGATGATTTTTGTGCAAGTTATTCTTCTGATGTAGGAACTGCTATTTTTGATAAATTGCCTAAAGGATATTTGGAAAAAGGAAATTGTAATGATTTTGTGATTCGTTCGGATAATCCATTGTTTAGAGAAATTTTGAAAAAAGAATTATATGGGAATTCGAGTGTTAATGGTTTAGAAAAGCAGATTGATAATTTAGAATGTCAACTTGAAAAAATGAAAGAAAATAGGGATTTGATTTTTGGAGCTTTGGATTTTCTTGAGGGTGAAAAATGAAATTTAGTAGAGATATCTCGGATCTTTTAAGTGATTTGTCTGGGTTGGAACATGAGGATATTGATTTTGATAAAGGTATTCTTGGAATGAGAGAATTCCCAAAAATTCTTTTAGAGAGGTCCAAATTCAATATTATAAATAAAAATTATCATTTAGCACGAAAAGATTTGAAGAACTATAGACTAATTTCTAAAATGCTCGAAGAATCAATTGGATACAAGAATTGTCTTTTAGATAATAATTATAAAAGTCAGAGGACGATTTTGAATGAACTTCTCTTGAGAGGTCACTTTGACAAAAATTGTAATGAGCCCAACAGAGCTTATGAATAACTTAAAATTATGTTTCTTTTCAATAAATTTATATTCTCTAATTTCTTTTCTGATTGATGAATAAAAGATGTTTGAAATGTTTGCCGGAGTTTGTTTACGGAAGCATTGATGGGACTGTTACAACCTTTGCTGTTGTTGCAGGGGCTGTCGGGGCTAATTTGGGGAGTGCAATAATTTTAATTTTAGGTTTTGCTAATTTGTTTGCTGATGGTTTTTCCATGGCTATTTCCAATTTTATGTCTAAGAGATCTGAGATCGATATTGGTAAAAAATATTTTGACAAAAAAAATCTCCCTTGAAATCCGCTTTTATAACCTTTATTAGTTTTGTTCTTGTGGGATTTATTCCATTAGTTTTTTTTGTTTTGGCTTTGTTTGCGGAAAGTTTGTTAAAAAATGCTTTTTTGTTTTCTTCTATTTTAACAGGTATCACATTTTTATCTATTGGAGCTGTTAAAGGTATTGTTGTGAATAAACACAAAATTCGTTCGGCTTTAGAAACTCTTTTAATTGGTGGAGTTGCTTCAGTAATCGCGTTTTTTGTTGGATACTTTTTAAGGAGTTTGGTAGGATAAATCTAAAAAAGAAAAAAGTGAAATTTACAATAATAAATCTTGAATTGTTTTATAAGAATGCAACTCTGAATCTGAAAACCACAAAGAAACTTCATGTTTAGCATCTTTTTCGTTGCTGGAAGCGTGAATCAAATTTTTTACGGGCAAATCATTTTCATCTGCGTGTGCAAAACTAACATGAGCAAAATCCCCTCTAATTGTTCCAGGGGGAGCACTTTTTGGTTCAGTGCCTCCTACAATTTTCCTTACATTTTCTATCGCATTGACCCCTTCCAAACAAATAGCTACAACGGGACCTTCAGTTATATATTTTAAAAGAGAATTTCTTACTTTTTCGCCACGCCTTTCAGTGATGTCTTCTGTGTAATGTTTTTTTGCAAATTCTTCATCAGCCCAAAATTGTTTCATTCCAATTATTTTTAATCCTGCGTCTTCAAACCGTGAAATAATTTTTCCGACTAAATGTCTTTGTACACCTTCGGGTTTTATTAACACAAGTGTTCTTTCCATTGCCATATATGTTGTTTTACAAAAGAGTTTAAAAAGTTTTGTTTGATTTTTTGTTTATGAGGAATTGCCTTTTTGTTTGCAAACATAATTTTACAAGAAGTAAATATAGCGCGGAATTTTTTAGAGGATATTTGGAAGGGAAAAAGCTAGGAAAAAAAATAAAAATTTATTCTGCAGGTATTGGGTTCACATCGATTTTCTTAGGAAAACGTCTTAATCATAAATTGATTTCTAAAATTGATTTTATCTTTGTCATGGAGAAATATATGAAAAATCTTATTGTAAAAAAATTTGATTTTGATAAAAATAAGATTATTGTCCTGAATATAAAGGATAAGTATGGGTTTCTGAGAAGAAATACTATCGAGGATTTAGATAAAATTCTTAGAAAAATTGATTGGGGAAAATATATTAGAAAATTTTAATAAGTGTTTTTTGTTTTATTTTTTATGACGGAAGAATTTGATTATATGAAGCTTGTTAAGGAAACTGAGATTTGTAAGAATTGTAAAAATATTGTTGTTGGTCGAGGAAATGAAAGTGCAGATATTCTATTTGTTGGCGAGGCTCCAGGGAGAAATGAAGATGAACAAGGTTTGCCTTTTGTTGGTAGGGCAGGAAAAAATCTTGATGGTTTTTTGAATAAAGTTGGTTTAGGAATAGATGAAATTTATATTGCAAATATTTTGAAATGCAGGCCTCCAGAAAATCGTGATCCTTTACCCGATGAAATTCGTGCACATACTCCTTGGTTGTTGGAACAAATTAAACAAATTAAACCAAAGGTTATTTGTTCTCTTGGAAATTACGCAACAAAGTTTTTTCTTGCAGAAGGAAATGTCGACAATATGAAAAGTCAGCCTGGAATAACTCAAGTTCATGGGAAAGTTAAATTTGTTGAAATTGATGGTGTTAAAATAAAACTAATTCCTTTGTTTCATCCTGCAGCAATAATTTACAAAAGAGATTTGATGCCTTTGTGGGAAAAAGACATGGAATTTGTTAAACTTGAAATTCAGAAAGATTTAGAACAGAAGAAATTGATTTAATTTCTTCTTACAAATTTTGCACTACTTGGCGGAGCGTCACGGATTTTTATGAATTTGTGATGAGCGTCTTTTGTTTTTTCAGAAGTGATTTTATCTTTCAAAGTGTATTGTTTTTCTCCGTCGCTGTTTGTGAAAAATCTTAGTTTCATTTTTAAAAGTTTATACTAAATTTTGGTTGAGGTTTATTCTAATCCTAAAATAAATTCTCTTAATCTCGATGGGAATTTTGTTCCCATTTTTTTTTCTACTTCAGATGGTTTAATCCAAATAAGTTCTTCAACATTTTTTCCGGGTTTCTCTGAACCTTCTGTTGCTTCGCATAAGAAGTATAACTCTAAAACTTCTTTTTTTCCAGGTACATTGTTTTTAGCATATATCGAACCAAGATTATGTATTTTGTAACCTGTTTTTTCTTCAGTTATTTTTTTTAGTGTTATATCTAAATCTTCAGTTTGATTTAAATCACCTTCTAAAAAGCTGAAGATTTTGTCTCCATTATTTTTTCCTAAAAGTACCTTTCTTGACTTTGGTTCAAATAGTATTCCGATGATTTTTACTTCGAATTTGTTTTCCATTTTATTTCTCAAGTTCTATGAAGTTTAAATTGTTTTCTTTTAATTCCTTTTCAAGATTTTCAAGATAGGATTTTATTTCAGTATTTGCTTCCTTTGAATTGTTTGCTTCTTTCTTAATAGAATATTTTCCTCCAGAAAGATATTTGATTTCTATTTTTTTTTCACTTGCTTTTTCTAAGATAGTTTTTATTTTTTCAAGTCCATTTGGTTCGGTTGTAGTTATTTTTACGGTTTTCTTTATTGAGACTATTTTTTCTTTTTGATTAGAAATTATTTCCAAGATTTTCTTTGCTTCTTCTTTTCCAAGTAATTCTTCAAGCTCTTTTGGGCTTTCTTTTGAAGATTCTATAAATTCATATAGCGATGAATTGGATTTTATCTTCTTTATGATTTCCTCTGCATTGTTTCCAAGAATACTTTTTAGAACACTTTCATAACTTTTATCCAATTTTTCTTGTTCTAAGACTTCTTTTTTCTCTTTTTGGGTTACTCTTCTTAGTGAAAGATTAATTTGGTTTTCAGAAATTCTTAATACTTTACAGACAATTCTTTTCTTTGGAACTACGTATTCTCTAAGATTTCTAATTCTTCCTGGTGCTATCTCGCTTGTTATGATTGTTCCTTCCAGTTCACCCTCAGGCACATGGATTTTTACAAATACGGTTGTCCCCAATATTCTTTCAACTGTACACAAAACTACGTCTCCTTGTTCTAACATAAAATATTGACTTTTGGTTTACTTATAAGATTTGCTATGGCGTTTTTACAGGAAAATTAGACTTTTACAAACTCGACTTCAAGATTTTTTTTGAGTAGCTCTATAAATTGATTTTCTTTTTCTTTGTCAATTAGGCATCCTGCTGCGAATTCATGCCCTCCTACTTCCCCCTCTATTTCAGAAATTACTTTTGCCAATGTTTCCCGAGCATTTCTTCCTTCGCGTCCAGCCACTCTTGCTGATACTTTTATTTTGTCTTCATAATTAGCCATTGTAATAATAAGTGTTCCCGTTTCATAAATTCTTGAATTTGATAATATGCTTGCAACCGTTCCAGCCATGGTGTCTGGAATTTTGTCTTGTGCGTTGATAATTACATAGCCTTTTCCTTTGATTTTGTCTTTTGTTTCTTGAGCATATTTTAAACTTGAGATTAATATCTGCTTGTATTTTATGTGTGTTGAACTTGCCTGTTTTTTTGCAGAATTTATTTCCATGCAAAGTTTTATTGCTATTTCTGGATTTCCTGAACGTGAACATGCGTTGATTATTGCGCTTAAATCTCTTCCATCTTCTAGTTTGTTAAACATTTTTAGAAGAAATAAATCTCCAATAATTTCTGAGTTTTTTATTTTTGGATTTCTAAGAAGTATTGAAGTTGTTAGTTTTTCCATTTCTTCAGGGGTAAGATCAATTATGCTTTTGTATCTACCATTCTCTGGCGATAGTCCTGATTCTCTTAAAAGCTCAAGAACACCTTTTAGATTTCCAGTTACTTCTGGAATTAAGGGATTAGAAGAATATTCGAGAACTCGGTTTAACGGACGGGTTGCAGGATATATCAATAATCCTCTTTTTCGTATTATTTCTCCGTCTTCAAGTATTCCATTATTTAACGTGTCAATTTCTTTTTCAAGACTGTCTCCAATCATTCCAAGTACTGCTAGTTTTGCAAGGTCTTTATTTTCTGGAGAGATTTCATTTGAAAAAAGATATGTTAATCCTGATGAACTTATTTGTTGCTTTATGGATAATTGAGGATTAATCATAGTTATTCCTTCAGGAATTTGGTCTTTTGAGAGTGGAACTTCATGATGATCAATTATAAATGTCTCCTTTAACTTTGCATCTTTTATGTGATTAAGACTTCCTGAAGCAAGATCTATGAAGAGAGTTATTTTGTTCTTGTTTAGTGAGTGAATTATTTCTGGGGTGAGACTTTTTACAATCTTTATAGAGAATTTTGCATCAAGGCGTTTTAGTGTTTGGAGAATTATTGTTGCAGAAGTTATCCCGTCTGTATCAAAGTGACTTATGATTTGGACCTCTTCATTTTTGATTTTCTCTAGAAATTTTTTCACTACTGGTTTAATTTCTTCTTGTAAAAAATTATCTGCTTCTTTCATTTAATACCTCTTTTTGCATGATTACTTTTGATAATCATTGAAGAATTGCAAGATTATTTTGTAAGGAGTTTCAAATATTTCTTAACTTTTCTTAATTGGGAGAAAATTCTATCTTTTTCTCTCTTTGCTCTTTTATCTTGCTTGTTTTTTTGATAATGTTCTGAAACTTTTTTTAGTTTTGCTTCAGTATTTTTCAAGTCAGGGTTTTCATAAAGATCATTCTCTTTCAAAATCTTTGAGATTTTCTTTGAGTATTCCTTTGAATGTACGTTTTCTTTTCTTAATATTTCTCCAATTTTCTCAGATGTTAAACCTTGTTTTGCGAGTTCTATAACTTTTTTGTCAAAATCTTTTTCAGAGATTTTTTTTACTTTTTTCTCTTCTGATTCTTCTTTTGCTTTTTTTTCAGCAACTTCTATTTTTTCTTCAGATTTTTCTGGCATTTAATTACCTCGTGATTTGGTTTTTTAAAGCTTACTGTGCGGATA